>NZ_JANCPI010000002.1:0-210003 GCF_024295435.1 Streptococcus sp. CF7_Ac1-8
GATGCTGAGAAAAAAGCGATCGAAGACAAAGTTAAAGCAGTCAACCCAGGATCTAAAGTCGTAGTAGATGATAAAGGAAACGCAACAGTCACAACACCAGAAGGTAAAACAGCAACAATTCCAGCAACAGACTTAACTAAGTCAGCATCAGACGCAGGTAAAGAAAATGCAGGAAATGGTGCAAACACACCAGCAACTAAGACAGTAGTTAAGGATCCAGCTAACTTAACAGATGAAGAAAAAGCAAAAGTTAAGAAAGCAGTAGAGGATGTAAACCCAGGATCAACTGTAGTAGTAAATGATAAAGGTGATGTAATCGTTACTAAAGGTGATGGAACAGTATTAGTAATCCCAGAACTTGACTTAGTAATTCCAGAAGATAAATTAACTGATCCAACTCAACAAAATGGTGTAAACACACCAGCAACTAGAGTGTTAGTTGGAGATAAAGCTAAATTAACAGCTGATGAAATTGAAAAAGTTAAAGAATCAATTAAAGCAGTCAACCCAGGATCAACTGTAGTAGTAGACGAAAACGGAAATGCGACAGTAACAACTCCAGAAGGTAAGACAGCAACAATTCCAGCAGCTCAATTAGTTAAAGATGCTAAAGATGTTGCAGCTAAGAACAATGGTGAAAACATCAACGTTGACTTCGAAAAAGAAACAGTAGCAGACTTCAATAACTTAACAGATGCAGAAAAAGAAGCTGCAAAAGCTAAGATTAAAGGAGCAAATGCTGATGTAGTAGAAGTTATCTTCGACAAAGCAGGAAACGCAACTGTAATTACTAAAGATGGTAAAGTTTACACAATCGTAGCTAAAGATATCTTTAAACAACGTCCATATGTACCATCAAATGGTGGAGACAATAACAGTGGTAACGGTAACGGAGCTACTAACACTGACGCAAAAGTGGATAAAGCTAAGTTAGAAGGTGCTATCCATCAATTAGATGAATTGATCATTAAAGAATCAGCTAAGCTTGATGCAGAAACTGCAAAAGAAGCGAATGCATTATCAGCAGATGCTAAGAAAGTATTTGCTAATGCAGACGCAAGTCAAGCAGAAGTGGATGCAATGGTTAAACGTATCGAAGACTTCATGGCGAAAGTTGCTTCATCAACTGATCATGCAGCTCCAGCTAATGACCAAGCTGCCCAAACATCAGCTGTAGCTCCAGCTACTGCTCAAGCAGCAGCTAATGCTGGTCAAACAGCATCAGCACAAGCAAATGCGCGTAAAGCGGCTAAAGAATTGCCAAATACAGGTACAGCAGATTCTACTGTAGCTATGGTAGCAGCTGCCGCAAGTGCAGTACTTGGTCTTGGTCTTGCAGGCCGTCGTCGTAAAGAAGACGAAGAAGCTTAATTGGTAGATTGTTGGATAATTATCAGATGATAAGTCCGATTTTCAAAGCTTAAACAAGTACCTCTCATAAGAAAATCTCCTAGCAGTAAAGTCTGCTAGGAGATTTTTGCATTTCAGAAAGTGGACGGATGACTTGGCAACCAGCTGAGGGTAAAGGTTAGCTGTTCAGCTTTTAGGAGGTCTTGGTGTTGAATAGTTGATACGAGTTTTTTGTCTAGTCGGCATTCTTTTACAAAGTTGAAATGGCTGTGGTTTTGTTTAGAATGGATATCCAGCCATTTATCTTCTTTAGCCAGATAGACTCGGAGATGGTCAAAGAGAGGAATTCCGAGGTCATAGCTTGGTTTTCCTGGACAGGTCGGATAAAATCCGAGAGCTGACCAGATATACCAAGCCGAGAGACTACCGTTATCCTCATCACCAGGATAGGCTTGCCAGTTTGCGTGAAAGGCTTTCTGACGGAGAGTCTTGATGAGAAGGGCAGTGTAGTCAGGATAGTCGCTGTAGAGGAAGAGATAAGGAATGTGGAAGCTCGGCTGGTTGGAAATAGCGACTTGTCCAAACGGAGCTGTAGCCATTTCGCTCATTTCATGAATCTCGTAACCATAGCCTGTTGTCTCAAAGAGAGGAGCATCTTGACAGGTTTTCAAAAGATAGTTGCTAAAGGCTTCTTTGCCACCCATAAGTTGGATTAAGCCTGGGATGTCGTGGAGGACGCCTAAAGTTGCTTGGATGGCAGAGCATTCGGCATAATCACGTCCCCAACTATAAGGAGAGAAGTCAGGGCGGAAGTTGCCTTGGTTGTCACGCGCTCGCATGTAACCTGTCTCAGCGTCAAATAGATGGCGGTAATTTTGTGATACGGCCTTGTAGGTTTCAGCAATCTCTATTTGCCCTAGTTTTTCAGCACAGCGAGCGATACAAAAATCGCTATAGGCATAGTCTAGGGTATGGCTAACACTTTCGTGGTGGTCGGTAGAGAGATAACCTAGTTCTTGGTATTGAGCTAGTCCGTGACGACCATTGATGCCAAGAGGATCAGATTTGGTAGCTGTTTCAAGCATGGCTTGGAGGAGTTCTTCTTCTAGGTCGGGGGCCATGTCCTTGCAGGCGCTATCTGCGATAATACCGTCTAAAAGTGTACCTGGCATCATACCCCGTTCATCTGGGGCCAGCCATTTTGGAAGGAAACCAGTATCGCGGTAGCTATTGAGAAAACCTTCTAAAAAACGGTGGTAGTGTTCTGGTATGATAAGGGCAAAGAGGGGGAAGGTGGTGCGGAAGGTATCCCAGAAACCATTGTTGCTGAAGAGGACACCAGGTTTGACAGTGTCAGTGGACAAATCAATGTGGATGACTTGTCCTGATTCATTAACCTCATAAAAAGTCTGAGGAAAGAGGAAGAGTCTGTAGAGACAGTGGTCAAATAAGGTTCGGTCAACCTCTCCTGTCTCTATAATGTCAAAACGATGGAGGAGATTTTCCCAGTCCGCTTGCGCATTTGCTTTACAGTTATCAAAATCTTTTTGAGGTAGATTGATTAGAGCTTGAGAAGGAGAGATGAAAGAAGTCCCTAGTTGAATCTCAGCATGGCTATCTGCCAGGTCGATTCGCCAGTCTTCGCCTTCTTGGCTGATAGCAAGAATATCCGTATTCATTTGTAGGGCAGTGAACATAGTGAGTGGATTTTTGTTGGTTTCAGTTTTGCCTTCTTGTTGCAGGGCAAGAGTTCGCTTATCTACTTGCTCTACGGTCAGTTCATCTGCTGCGTGAAGATAGAGGGAGAGGGATTTGCCTTGCTTTTGCTCCAAACGAATAGAAGCACCGTAGCAAGTCGGTGTAAGCTGGCTTTCAATCTGATAGCGCAGGGAGAAAATCTTCAAATAATGAGGTTGGAAAGAGGCCTTATCTATGTCATAAGAAGACTGACGATGGAAGAGGCTGTCTCCGCCTAGCTGGCCTGTGACAGGTGTCAGAAGGAGCCAAGAGTAGTCTCCAATCCAAGGGCTGGGCTGGTGGGTTAAACGAATCCCCTGAAAGATAGGCAGATGTGGATCGAAAAACCAAGATCCATCCTGGTCACTGGTCTGGGGTACAAAGTAATTCATCCCAAAAGGAACGCCTGTGTATGGCAGGGTATTTCCCCGAGAAAAGGCATGCTTGCTGGCAGTTCCAAATCGGGTATCGATGCTTTCAAGTAGTGGTTTCATAGTCTTTCCTTTAGCTGTTTTTCTACATTATATCAGAAAAATGGGGCCTTTAGAAAAGGAGTTTCAAAGATAACTATTTTGTAGAAAAATGACTATCATTTGTGTATGTATTTTCTGCCTCAAAAGCTATATACTGAAAATGAAACTTGTTTGAAAGAGGATACTGCACGATGATTTATTCAAAAGAAATTGTTAGAGAATGGCTAGATGAAGTAGCGGAGCGAGCTAAGGACCATCCAGAGTGGGTGGATGTTTTCGAGCGTTGCTACACTGACACTTTGGACAATACGGTTGAAATTCTCGAAGACGGTTCAACTTTTGTCTTGACTGGGGATATTCCTGCTATGTGGCTTCGGGATTCGACAGCCCAACTCAGACCTTACCTGCATGTGGCTAAAAGGGATGCCCTCCTGCGTCAGACCATTGCAGGTTTGGTCAAACGTCAGATGACCTTGGTACTCAAGGATCCTTATGCCAATTCCTTCAACATTGAGGAAAACTGGAAGGGACACCACGAGACCGACCATACCGACCTCAATGGCTGGATTTGGGAACGCAAGTATGAGGTGGATTCGCTTTGCTATCCTTTGCAGTTGGCTTATCTCCTCTGGAAAGAGACTGGTGAGACTAGCCAGTTTGATGAGACTTTTGTCGCAGCGACTAAGGAGATTCTCCATCTTTGGACGGTTGAACAAGACCATAACAACTCTCCTTATCGTTTTGTTCGAGATACGGACCGTAAGGAAGACACCTTGGTAAATGATGGATTTGGCCCTGACTTTGCAGTGACAGGTATGACTTGGTCAGCCTTTCGTCCGAGTGATGACTGTTGTCAGTATAGTTACTTGATTCCGTCAAATATGTTTGCTGTAGTAGTCTTGGGTTATGTGCAAGAGATCTTCGCAGCATTAAATCTAGCTGATAGCCAGAGTGTTATCACAGACGCTAAGCGTCTTCAGGATGAAATCCAAGAAGGCATCGAAAACTACGCCTACACAAGCAACAGCAAGGGCGAAAAGATTTATGCCTTTGAAGTGGATGGTCTAGGAAATGCCAGCATCATGGATGATCCAAACGTACCAAGTTTGTTGGCTGCGCCTTATCTGGGCTACTGCGATATTGACGACGAAGTCTATCAAGCAACTCGTTGTACCATTTTGAGCCCTGAAAATCCATACTTCTACCAAGGAGAATACGCTAGCGGTCTCGGCAGTTCTCATACCTTCTATCGCTATATCTGGCCCATCGCTCTTTCTATTCAAGGCTTGACAACGACAGATAAAGCAGAGAAGAAATTCTTGCTGGATCAGCTGGTTGCTTGTGATGGGGGGACAGGTGTCATGCATGAAAGCTTCCACGTGGACGATCCAACTCTCTACTCTCGTGAATGGTTCTCTTGGGCCAACATGATGTTCTGTGAATTGGTATTGGATTACTTGGATATCCGTTAATCTAGGATTTTACTTGTTTTTAGCCAATTTACCAAGACAAAGTAGCTAAATATATACTTCTTTCAAATTTCCTCTCAAATCATAGTTAAATTCTTGATAAATAAAATATTTAGAGTTAAACTGTTGGTGATTTGTTGAATTTGATTGAGCAAATCTTACATCCAAAAACGTTAACAATAAAAATTTAAATTTAGAATGAGGTTTTACTTCATGGAAAATGTTGTTGTACATATTATCTCACATAGTCACTGGGACCGTGAGTGGTACTTGCCTTTTGAAAGCCACCGTATGCAGTTGGTGGAATTGTTTGACAATCTCTTTGATCTTTTTGAAAATGACCCTGAGTTCAAGAGTTTCCATTTAGACGGGCAAACTATTGTCCTTGATGACTACTTGGAGATTCGTCCTGAAAATCGCGACAAAGTTCAACAGTACATCGACGAAGGAAAATTGAAAATTGGTCCCTTCTATATCTTGCAGGATGATTACTTGATTTCAAGTGAAGCCAATGTCCGCAATACCTTGATTGGTCAGCAGGAAGCTGCAAAGTGGGGCAAATCCACTCAGATTGGTTACTTCCCAGATACCTTTGGAAATATGGGACAAGCGCCTCAAATCCTTCAAAAATCAGGCATTCACGTGGCCGCTTTCGGTCGTGGTGTGAAGCCGATTGGATTTGACAACCAAGTCCTCGAAGATGAGCAGTTTACTTCCCAGTTTTCAGAAATGTACTGGCAGGGTGCGGACGGAAGTCGTGTCCTCGGGATTCTCTTTGCCAACTGGTACAGTAATGGGAATGAAATTCCAGTGGATAAAGACGAGGCTTTGACCTTCTGGAAACAAAAACTGGCAGACGTGCGTGACTACGCTTCTACCAACCAATGGTTGATGATGAACGGTTGTGACCACCAGCCTGTCCAGAAAAATCTGAGCGAAGCCATTCGTGTGGCAAATGAACTCTTCCCAGATGTAACCTTTGTTCATAGTTCTTTTGATGAATATGTTCAAGCCGTGGAAAGTGCCCTACCAGAGCAGTTATCAACGGTTACAGGTGAGCTGACCAGTCAGGAAACAGATGGCTGGTACACACTTGCCAACACTTCTTCATCCCGCATTTACCTCAAACAAGCCTTCCAAGAAAATAGCAACCTCCTAGAGCAAATTGTAGAACCACTGACTATTATAACTGGTGGCCACAACCACAAGGACCAGTTGACCTATGCTTGGAAAACTCTTTTGCAGAATGCGCCGCATGATAGCATCTGTGGCTGTAGCGTGGACGAGGTTCACCGAGAGATGGAAACTCGTTTTGCCAAGGTCCACCAAGTTGGAAACTTTGTTAAGAGCAATCTTCTTAACGAGTGGAAGGGCAAAATAGCTACAGCTAAGGCTCAAAGTGACTATCTCTTTACTGTCATTAACACAGGCTTGCATGATAAGGTTGATACTGTCAGCACAGTGATTGATGTAGCGACTTGTGATTTCAAGGAATTGCACCCAACAGAAGGTTATAAGAAGATGGCTGCTTTGACCTTGCCAAGTTACCGTGTGGAGGACTTGGATGGGCGTCCTGTAGAGGCTAAAATCGAAGACCTCGGAGCTAATTTTGAGTACGATTTACCAAAAGACAAGTTCCGCCAAGCTCGTATCGCCCGCCAAGTGCGCGTGACTATCCCTGTTCATCTAGCACCTCTCTCTTGGACAACCTTCCAATTGCTGGAAGGAGAGCAAGAACATCGTGATGGTATTTACCAAAACGGGGTGATTGATACACCATTTGTAACGGTGAGTGTGGATGACAATATCACAGTCTATGACAAGACAACTCACGAAGCCTATGAAGATTTTATCCGCTTCGAAGACCGTGGTGATATTGGAAACGAGTATATCTATTTCCAACCAAAAGGAACAGAGCCAATCTATGCAGAACTTAAGAGCTACGAGGTCTTGGAAAACACAGCTCGCTACGCTAAGATTTTGCTCAAACATGAATTGACCGTGCCTGTCAGTGCAGATGAAAAGCTAGAAGAAGAGCAAAAAGGCATCATCGAGTTTATGAAGCGTGAAGCTGGACGTTCAGAAGAATTGACAAGCATTCCTCTTGAAACTGAGATGACTATCTTCGTTGATAATCCACAAATCCGTTGCAAGACTCGCTTTACCAACACTGCCAAAGACCACCGTATCCGTCTCTTGGTCAAGACTCATAATACACGTCCAAGCAACGATTCTGAAAGCATCTATGAGGTGGTGACACGACCAAACAAACCAGCTGCTTCTTGGGAAAATCCTGAAAATCCTCAACACCAACAAGCCTTTGTCAGCCTGTATGATGATGAAAAAGGGGTGACTGTATCTAACAAGGGATTGAATGAATACGAAATCCTTGGAGACGACACCATTGCAGTGACGATTCTGCGTGCATCAGGTGAGTTGGGTGACTGGGGTTACTTCCCAACACCAGAAGCCCAATGCTTGCGTGAGTTTGAAGTCGAGTTTGCGCTTGAGTGCCACCAAGCCCAAGAACGCTTCTCAGCTTTCCGTCGCGCTAAAGCCTTGCAGACACCATTTACCAGCCTTCAGCTTGCTAGACAGGAAGGAAGCGTGGCTGCGACTGGTAGCCTCTTGAGCCATTCTGTTCTCAGCATACCGCAAATCTGTCCAACAGCCTTTAAGGTAGCTGAAAATGAAGAAGGCTATGTTCTTCGTTACTATAATATGTGTAGTGAAAATGTACGTGTACCAGAAAGTCAACATCTCTTCCTTGACCTACTTGAACGACCATACCCAGTTCATAGAGGCCTCATTTCACCACAAGAGATTCGTACAGAATTCATCAAAAAAGAAGAAATTTAATTTCAAAAAGTAAACATAAAAAGAAAGGAGGGGCGAAAAGGTAAGAACTAACTGCTGATTCGCCCCTTTTTATGGTAAAAACAATGACCATTGCAACAATTGATATCGGAGGGACTGGGATTAAGTTTGCCAGTCTGACTCCTGATGGGAAAATACTGAATAAGACAAGTATCCCAACACCAGAAAACTTGGAGGACTTACTAGCTTGGCTAAATCAACGTTTGTCAGAGCAGGATTATAGCGGGATTGCTATGAGCGTTCCAGGTGCGGTCAATCAAGAGACAGGTGTGATTGATGGCTTCAGTGCCGTGCCTTATATCCACGGATTTTCTTGGTATGAGGCGCTTAGCTCTTATCAGATTCCTGTCCATCTGGAAAATGATGCCAACTGCGTTGGACTCAGTGAATTACTGGCTCATCCAGAACTTGAAAATGCAGCCTGTGTCGTGATTGGGACAGGGATTGGCGGAGCCATGATTATCAATGGTAGACTTCATCGAGGTCGCCACGGTCTGGGTGGAGAATTTGGCTACATGACCACCCTTGCCCCTGCTGAAAAGCTCAACAACTGGTCGCAACTAGCGTCAACTGGGAATATGGTACGCTACGTGATTGAAAAATCTGGTCAGACTGACTGGGACGGTCGCAAGATCTACCAAGAGGCTGCAGCTGGTAATGCCCTTTGCCAAGAAGCCATTGAGCGCATGAACCGCAATCTAGCGCAAGGCTTGCTCAATATCCAGTATCTCATTGATCCAGATGTCATCAGTCTGGGTGGCTCTATCAGTCAAAATCCCGAATTTATCCAAGGTGTCAAAAAAGCTGTCGATGACTTTGTCGAAACCTACGAAGAATACACAGTCGCACCAGTTATCCAAGCCTGCACCTATCATGCAGATGCCAATCTCTATGGTGCCCTTGTCAACTGGTTACAGGAGGAAAATCAATGGTAAGATTTACAGGAATTAGTCCCAAACAAGCGAAAGCTATTGAAGTATTAAAAAATCATATTTCTTTGCCAGATGTAGAGGTAGCAGTCGATCAGTCTGACCAAGTTTCTATCTCTATCAAGGGTGAGGGTGGTTACTATCAATTGACCTACCGCAAATCCCACCAACTCTACCGTGCCTTATCCTTGTTGGCAACAGCTCTAGCAGAAGGTGACAAGGTAGAGATTGAAGAACAAGCAGCTTATGAAGATTTGGCTTATATGGCAGACTGTTCGCGAAATGCAGTGCTGAATGTGGCTTCTGCCAAGCAGATGATTGAGGTTTTGGCTCTCATGGGCTACTCAACCTTTGAGCTTTACATGGAAGACACCTACCAGATTGAGGGGCAGCCTTACTTTGGCTATTTCCGTGGAGCTTATTCAGCAGAGGAGTTGCAGGAAATTGAAGCCTATGCCCAGCAGTTTGACATGACCTTTGTACCCTGCATCCAGACCTTGGCCCACTTGTCAGCCTTTGTCAAATGGGGTGTCAAGGAAGTGCAGGAGCTCCGTGATGTGGAGGACATTCTCCTCATTGGCGAAGAAAAGGTTTATAACCTGATTGATGGCATGTTTGCTACTTTGTCTAAGCTGCAAACACGTAAGGTCAATATCGGAATGGACGAAGCCCACTTGGTTGGCTTGGGACGTTACTTGATATTGAACGGTGTTGTGGATCGTAGTCTCCTCATGTGCCAACACTTGGAGCGCGTGCTGGATATTGCTGACAAATATGGTTTCCACTGCCAGATGTGGAGCGATATGTTCTTTAAACTTATGTCAGCAGATGGCCAGTACGACCGTGATGTGGAAATTCCAGAGGAAACTCGTGTCTACCTAGACCGTCTCAAAAACAGAGTGACTATGGTTTACTGGGACTATTATCAGGATAACGAGGAAAAATACAATCGCAATTTCCGTAACCATCATAAGATTAGCCATGACCTTGCCTTTGCAGGAGGAGCTTGGAAGTGGATTGGTTTCACACCCAACAACCATTTCAGCCGTCTCATAGCTCTTGAAGCGAATAAAGCCTGTCGTGCCAATCAGATCAAAGAAGTTATCGTGACGGGCTGGGGGGACAATGGTGGTGAGACCGCCCAGTTTTCTATCCTACCAAGCTTGCAAATCTGGGCAGAACTTAGCTATCGTAATGACCTAGACCGTTTGTCTGCACACTTCAAGGCCAACACAGGTCTATCAGTTGAAGATTTCATGCAGATTGACCTAGCTAACCTCTTACCAGACCTACCAGGCAATCTCAGTGGTATCAATCCCAACCGCTATGTCTTTTATCAGGATATTCTCTGTCCGATTCTTGACCGACACATGACACCTGAACAGGACAAACCGCACTTCGCTCAGGCTGCTGAGACGCTTGCTGCCATTAAAGAAAAAGCTGGCAACTATGCCTACCTCTTTGAAACTCAGACCCAGTTGAACCAGATTTTAAGTAGCAAAGTCGATGTGGGACGACGCATTCGTCAGGCTTACCAAGTGGGCGATAAAGAAAGTCTGCAAGAAATCGCAAGACAAGAATTACCAGAACTCAGAAGCCAGATTGAAGACTTCCATGCCCTATTTAGCCACCAATGGCTGAAAGAAAACAAGGTCTTTGGCTTGGATACGGTCGATATCCGCATGGGCGGACTCTTGCAACGCATTAAGCGAGCAGAAAGCCGTATCGAAGCTTATCTGGCTGGTCAGCTGGACCGCATCGATGAGTTAGAAGTGGAAATTCTGCCATTTACTGACTTCTACGCAGACAAGGACTTCGCAGCCACAACAGCCAACCAGTGGCATACCATTGCGACAGCTTCAACCATCTACACGACATAAGGAACAAGAACACCGTGCTATTACTCAGAGTGTTTCTCGTGAAACATCCCTTTCTTCAAAAGTACTCCACATAAAATAATTTGTGGAGTTTTTTCTATAATTAGTAGTTTAACCTAACCTACAAATAGGAGTATACTAATAATGTAATCGTTATCAAAATTCTAAAAAGGAATTTTTAGATGGGTATCAAAATAAAAAAGGGAGGAAATTATGAATAAGTTTTCAAAAACCTTGAGAGATAACTGGATTTTTCTCTTGATGGTTTTGCCAGGGGCACTCTGGTTGATTCTATTCTTCTACATTCCAGTATTTGGGAACGTGGTTGCCTTTAAAGATTACCACATGACCAGTAATGGTTTCATAGATAGTATCATGAATAGTAAATGGGTCGGACTCGATAATTTCAGATTCTTGTTTAGTTCAAAAGACGCCTTTATTATCACACGAAATACTGTCCTCTACAATCTCGGCTTTATCTTTATTGGCTTGATTGTATCAGTAGGGATTGCCATCATCCTCAGTGAACTTCGTTCTAAGAGAATGGTTAAGATCTTCCAAACTTCCATGTTGTTCCCTTACTTCTTGTCTTGGGTTATCATCAGTTTCTTTACAGATGCTTTCCTAAACATCGATAAAGGTGTGTTCAACCATTTCCTAGAATCTATCGGAATGAAGGAAATCAATTTCTACGCTGACTTGGGTATTTGGCCTTATCTCCTACTTTTCCTTGGTATTTGGAAAGGCTTTGGATATAGCAGTGTCATGTACTATGCGACAATCATGGGAATTGATCCAACCTACTACGAAGCAGCGACAGTGGATGGGGCTAGCAAATGGCAACGAATTCGCAATGTAACCATTCCGCAGTTGACACCATTGGTAACTGTATTGACCATCCTTGCAGTCGGAAACATCTTCCGTGCAGACTTTGGTCTCTTCTACCAAATCCCTCACAATGCTGGTCAGCTTTATAATGTAACCAACGTCTTGGACGTATATGTTTATAACGGTTTGACTCAGACAGCGGATATCGGGATGGCTTCAGCAGCAGGTCTCTACCAATCAGTTGTCGGCTTGATTCTGGTTATCCTATCAAACTTACTTGCAAGACGAGTTGATCCAAACTCAGCCTTGTTCTAGAAAGGAGGAGAATATGGCAGAAAAGAAAATTAAAAAAGAAAAAATTGATAATGTCGGCATTCACTCCTTCAGTAAGAAAGCAGATATCTTCTTTAGTACCATTTCTGGTTTGGTTGCCCTCTCTTGTATCCTACCCTTTGTATTCGTTATCGTTATTTCGGTGACAGATGAAAAGAGTATCCTCCAAAATGGATATAGCTTCTTCCCATCTCAATTTGGATTAGACGGTTTTGAATTTTTGGCACAGTTTAAGGATAAAATCCTCCAAGCCCTCTTCATCTCAGTCTTTGTAACAGTGGTGGGGACTATCACAAACGTTTTTATCACAACAACCTATGCCTACGCTATCTCACGGACAACCTTTAAGTATCGCAGATTCTTTACAATCTTTGCCCTTCTTAGTATGTTGTTCAATGCTGGTTTGGTACCGGGCTATATCGTGGTAACTCGTTTACTTCAACTTGGTGATACAGTTTGGGCCTTGATTGTTCCAATGCTTCTCTCACCATTTAACATCATCTTGATGCGTTCCTTCTTCAAGAAGACCATTCCAGAAGCCATTCTAGAATCCGCTCGTATCGATGGTGCTAGTGAGGCCCGGATCTTCTTCCAAATCTGTTTACCATTGTCACTACCAGGTATCGCAACCATTACGCTCTTAACAGCTCTTGGTTTCTGGAATGACTGGTTCAACGCCCTTCTTTATATCAAGAGTGACAACTTGTATCCATTGCAATATTTGCTCATGCAAATCCAGCAAAATATGGACTACATCGCCAAAGCAGTCGGCCTATCTGGTCAACTGGGAGTTGCTCTACCGAAAGAAACAGGACGTATGGCCATGGTTGTGGTGGAAACCCTCCCAATCGCGATTTTGTATCCATTCTTCCAACGCTACTTTGTAAAAGGTTTGACTATCGGTGGCGTGAAAGAATAGTGCTTGTTGAGAAAAATCATTTCTCATTTCCAAACTTCCCTTGCGTGAAGTTAAGATCATTACATTGTTTATAAGTTTAAAAATAAAAAAAGGAGTTTTTGTCATGAAAAACTGGAAAAAATATGCTTTTGCATCTGCTAGCGTAGTCGCTTTGGCTGCTGGTCTCGCTGCTTGTGGAAACCTTTCAGGTAACAGCAAAAAAGCTGCTGACTCAGCTTCAGGTGAAAAAACTGTTATCAAAATGTACCAAATCGGTGACAAACCAGATAACTTAGATGAATTGCTAGAAAATGCTAACAAAATCATCGGTGAAAAAGTTGGTGCTAAATTGGATATCCAATATCTTGGATGGGGTGACTATGATAAGAAAATGTCAGTTATCACATCATCTGGTGAAAACTACGATATCGCCTTTGCATCTAACTATGTTGTAAATGCTCAAAAAGGTGCCTATGCTGACTTGACTGACTTGTATAAGAAAGAAGGAGCAGAGCTTTATAAAGCACTTGACCCAGCTTACATCAAAGGTAACAGCATTAACGGTAAAATTTACGCAGTTCCAGTTGCAGCCAACGTTGCATCATCTCAAAACTTCGCCTTCAACGGAACTCTTCTTGCTAAATACGGTATCGATATTTCAGGTGTCACTTCATATGAAACACTTGAACCAGTCTTGAAACAAATCAAAGAAAAAGCTCCAGATGTAGTGCCATTTGCGGTTACTAAGAACTTTATCCCATCTGATAACTTTGACTACCCAGTTCCAAATGGACTTCCATTCGTTATCGACCTTGAAGGGGACACTACTAAGATCGTAAACCGTTACGAAGTGCCTCGCTTTAAAGAACACTTGAAGACTCTTCACAAATTCTATGAAGCTGGATACATTCCAAAAGACGTAGCAACAAGCGATACTTCATTTGACCTTCAACAAGATACTTGGTTCGTTCGTGAAGAAACAGTAGGACCAGCTGACTACGGTAACAGCTTGCTTTCACGTGTTGCAAACAAAGACATCCAAATCAAACCAATCACTAACTTCATCAAGAAAAACCAAACAACACAAGTTGCTAACTTTGTTATCTCAAACAACTCTAAGAACAAAGAAAAATCAATGGAAGTGTTGAACCTCTTGAACACTAACCCAGAACTCTTGAATGGTCTTGTTTATGGTCCAGAAGGCAAGAACTGGGAAAAAATTCCAGGTAAAGAAAACCGTGTTAAAGTCCTTGATGGCTACAAAGGAAACACTCACATGGGTGGATGGAACACTGGTAACAACTGGATCCTTTACATCAACGAAAACGTTACAGACCAACAAATCGAAGATTCTAAGAAACAATTGGCAGAAGCTAAAGAATCTCCAGCTCTTGGATTCATCTTTAACACTGACAATGTGAAATCTGAAATCTCTGCGATCTCTAACACAATGCAACAATTCGATACAGCTATCAACACTGGTACTGTAGACCCAGATAAAGCTATTCCAGAATTGATGGAAAAATTGAAATCTGAAGGTGCCTACGATAAAGTATTGAACGAAATGCAAAAACAATACGATGAATTCTTGAAAAACAAAAAATCATAAGATCAATTGATTTCGTGTATTCATTCCTAATTCCTAAAAATTAAATCACTGTTTTCCTCAGGTTTGTCTGGGGAAGGCAGTGATTTTTTGAAATAAAGACATAGATATTTCTGTTTCTCATTTCCCTTATTTTAACCATTCAGGAAATCTTAAGCACCATTTAGGATTTAGAGTAAGGATTTAGGAAATTATGGCTTATATTAGAGATGTTCCAAGTTTACAAAGGAGGGTTCACATGAAAAAGTATCAACTTCTATTCAAAATAAGTGCAGTCTTGTCTTACTTATTTTTCGTATTTGGCCTTTCTCAGCTAACGCTTATCGTCCAAAATTATTGGCAATTTTCTTCCCAGATTGGCAATTTCGTCTGGATTCAAAATCTTTTGAGTTTGCTATTTAGTGGAGTCATGATTTGGATTCTGGTTAAGACAGGGCACGGCTATCTTTTTCGCATTCCGAGAAAAAATGGCTTTGGTATTCGATTTTGACAGTATTAGTGGTAGTGCTCCAGATCTCTTTTAACGTTCAGACAGCTAAACATGTTCAGTCAACTGCTGAAGGTTGGGCCGTATTGATCGGTTATAGTGGGACCAACTTTGCTGAGCTAGGTATCTATATAACGTTGTTCTTTCTGACTCCACTTATGGAAGAGTTGATTTATAGGGGATTACTTCAACACGCCTTCTTTAAGCATTCGAGATTTTGCCTTGATTTGCTTCTTCCGTCAATTTTATTTGCTCTTCCTCATTCTTCAAGCCTGCCTAGTTTGTTAGATATCTTCGTCTTTGCAACATCTGGCATCATCTTTGCTAGTTTGACCCGCTATACCAAGAGCATTTATCCATCCTATGCGGTGCATGTGATTAATAATATTTTCGCGACATTACCATTTTTGCTGACTTTTTTACACAGGGTATTTGGGTGAAATATTGGTACGAGAGTTAGGAATGATAGCTTTTCAATTTAAGGAGGGAAATAAGAATGACACCATTAAAATGGTTTGCAGGAGGAAGCGAACGGCGTTGTGAAGCCATGACTATCATAGATCATCTACTAGAAGACATAAAGGATACGCCTCAACTTGTTCCCTTGAAAAATCTGTTAGTGAGTTATAAAAAACGATTAAAGGACGATGGGACCTCTACTCCATTTATTTTGAGTCAAATGAATGTGGACATCTCACGTGTGTTGATTGATAATAAGTTGATTTTGTCAGAAAATCAAGCTAGGCAGATCAAAAAATTGAGAGAACTATCTGCTATTCGCTATGGCTACTGACGAAATGCAGGGATAAATCCCTTTCTACAATTTCCAGTCAAATAAATTGCATTCGTTTTCTCAAGCAGGTATACTAGTATAGTTAGATGAAAAATTCTGAAAATTTAAGAATAGAAAAGAGAACAAATCTTATGGCAAAAGATATTCGTGTCTTACTTTACTACCTTTATACTCCAATTGAAAATGCAGAGCAATTTGCTGCAGACCACTTGGCTTTCTGTAAATCAATCGGCCTTAAAGGCCGTATCCTAGTCGCTGACGAGGGAATTAATGGAACAGTTTCAGGTGACTACGAAACAACTCAAAAATACATGGACTACGTTCACAGCCTTCCAGGAATGGAAAACCTGTGGTTCAAGATTGACGAAGAAAATGAACAAGCCTTCAAGAAGATGTTTGTTCGCTACAAGAAAGAAATTGTCCACCTTGGTTTGGAAGACAATGACTTTGACAATGACATCAACCCACTTGAAACAACAGGTGCCTACTTGTCTCCAAAAGAGTTCAAAGAAGCCCTTCTTGACGAAGATACAGTTGTCCTTGACACACGTAACGATTACGAGTACGACCTAGGACATTTCCGTGGGGCTATCCGCCCGGACATTCGCAACTTCCGTGAGTTGCCACAATGGGTTCGTGATAACAAAGAAAAATTCATGGACAAGCGTGTTGTGGTTTACTGTACAGGTGGCGTTCGCTGTGAGAAATTCTCAGGCTGGATGGTCCGTGAAGGCTACAAAGATGTAGGCCAATTGCACGGAGGAATTGCAACTTACGGTAAAGACCCAGAAGTCCAAGGTGAACTTTGGGATGGGAAAATGTACGTCTTTGACGAGCGTATTGCCGTAGATGTTAACCATGTCAACCCAACTATCGTAGGGAAAGACTGGTTTGATGGAACACCATGTGAACGTTATGTCAACTGTGGAAATCCATTCTGTAACCGTCGTATCTTGACATCAGAAGAAAATGAAGACAAATACCTTCGTGGATGTTCACACGAGTGCCGTGTTCACCCACGTAACCGCTATGTTTCAGAAAATGAATTGACACAAGCTGAAGTTGTCGAGCGCCTAGCCGCTATCGGTGAAAGCTTGGATCAAGCAGCTACTGTATAAGATCAAACAGTCCTCAGGGGCTGTTTTTCTATGCTTTTTACTCAAAAATCTAAAGTTTGTTTCTGTATCTTTCAAGAAAATAAGGTATACTATATGTAAACGATTTCAAAGGAGTTTAGTTATGGCGAAAATATTTTTTATTCCAAATAAACAGAGCATTTTAGGAGAACAGGAAATTTTGACTGCCAAGTCTATCTTGGCCTTGGTAGATGGCTTGGAGTCACATAGCTATGATGCCGTCTATCTCCGTCAGCCTCTTAACCGTCTCGAGTATATCGAGTGTGCGATAGTGGGGCAATCACAATTTCTTTTTAAGGTCAGTTATGCTGATGATCAAAAGGCATATCGTGTCGATCTTCCTTATCTACTCACGAAGACAGACTGGCGGATTATCAAGTCATTTTTAGATGCTTTGCTTGCTTATACAGGAACTGAGATTGAAGGGCTAGATGGTTTTGATTTTGAAGCTTATTTCCAAGCAAGTATTCAAGCCTATCTGGCAGACACTGTAGCCCGCTTTACGATTTGCCAAGGAATTTTTAACCCTGTTTTCTTTAGTCATGAGGATTTGAAAAGCTTTTTAGGGGAAGATGGCTTGGCTCAGTTTGAAGCGCGTGTACGTGCGGTTCAAGAGACAGATGCCTACTTTGCAAGAGTTTCCTTCTATCAGGATGGAGAAGGCCAAGTGCACGGTGTTTACCATCTGGCTCAAGGCGTCAAGACCGTTTTACCGAGAGAACCATTTGTTCCTGCAGCCTATATTGAGCAATTGGTGGATAAGGAAGTGCAGTGGGAGATTGACTTGGTTCAAATCACAGGAGACGGCTCTAAACCAGAAGACTATGAAGCCATTGCCCGCTTGGACTATGCAAAATTCCTAGAGTCATTACCATCAGCATCTTACCGCCAACTAGACGCCAATCAATTAGAAATTCAACCCATCTTAGACAAAGATTTTAAAGCATTAGCACAAGAAAAGTAAAGCAGAAGCAGGTCAATCGACTTGCTTTTTTGACATAGAAAAAATCCTGCCATGAAAGACAGGATTGCTACTCAATGAAAATCAAAGAGCAAACTAGGAAGCTAGCCGCAGGCTGCTCAAAACACTGTTTTGAGGTTGTAGATGAAACTGACGAAGTCAGTAACCATACATACGGTAAGGCGAAGCTGACGTGGTTTGAATTTGATTTTCGAAGAGTATGAAGTTTAAAGAAAGGCCAAGATACGAAGATAATCTCCAATCAGTGCCACTTCAGCTACAAAGAAGAGGAGGATAATGACTCCGTTCACAAGGACAGACAAGAATAATTGATAGAAGGAGTCGGTTTCACTTGCTTGACTTGGTCTTGTAATGATATGGAGACTAGCAAGCAGAATGATTCCAACACTAATCACACACAAGAGGGCTGTAAATCGCAGGCTATCAAAGAAGGCAAAGAAACTAGCAATGGCAGTGAGGAAGATTGGAATTGCCAAGAGTTGACTATATTGTTGGAGAACCTTTTCTAGCGTCCAGTCCTTTTCTTGGTAGATAAATCGTCTCACGACGAAACTACCCAAGAGGAATGAAAAGAAGAAGAGCGTTGTTGCTACTAGGATAGAGATAATCGAAAAGAGATTTAATGAAGCAAATTGTTCAGGGAAGTGATTATTCATAGTTGCTATATGTCCATAGTAAGCATGTTTGATGTGGTAGATACTAAAGAAAAAGGAAGATGCAGAAAACAGAATGAGCAAGAGAAAGGCTGTGTAACTGTGTGTGCTACTTGTTTCAAGCATGCTTGTAGGAGATTTGATTGCTTCTACTAGCCAAGACCAAAAATCAAGTACTTGCTCTTTCCATCTATCCGTAGATTTTGGAGCTTGGTCGGGGATATAGGGACTTTCTAAGGATTGACTGATAAGAAGGGGCTCTTTCGTGGTTGGTTTTTGCTGAGGAAGTGCTTCTTGACTCTCTTCAGCTATAGTGACTTTTTCTGTTTCACTAGGAAGGTCTGACTCTTCTTCAGTAGAATCTAATGTTTTCTTTTCTTCTATTTCTGTTCTCGCTTCACTGTCTTCAGGAGTTTCAATTTTCTCTTCTTGCTGGCTTTTTAGTTCAACTTCAGCTTGAGAGACTTCCTCCTCTACTTGAGTATTTTTTTCAATTGGCGTATCGAGATCAGCTATCCTTTCTTCAGCCTTGTCTGCAATATTTTGGGACTGTTCATCAGGCTTGTTCTTGCTTGTTGTTTTTACAAAATCATTACTTTCAAACCATTCTTGTTTCATGGTAGAACCTCCTTTTTAGTTAGATAAATATGCTTCCATAGTAGCAAATGTAAGCGCTTTTGTCAACGTCTGTTTGGTATGGATATTAGCTCAATATCATTATCAGCTCTAGCAATGAGTTGATCCTTGGCTTCGGTTTTTTCAGTTTTGTAAGGGTTGCTTAATTCCGTACCTCTTGATTTAGGCTCTTCTCTTGTGAATTGGAAGATAGAACCATAGTTACTTGAGATGTCCCAGTTAATTCGTTGGCTTTCTTTTTGCGTCAGAGTGATTGAGAGATGGTCTTTAGAAGTTAATTCTACCTTGCCGTGAACTTGGATATTCTCAGCGTGGAAGTGATTCTTTGTTGACTCTAGCTGACTATCTGTAAGGTCTGTATCAAAGATATTGACGATATTAGGGGTTGTGAGTTTACTGTTTTTGATACGACTTCCTTCAATTCGGAGGAGATAGCTGTTTGTATTGAGGGTCGCATTTTCAAGGCTAGCATTTATGATGGTGGTTTGTCTGCGATTGGCTGAGATGTTGATCCCTTTTAGAGTTCTCCCTTTTGGCAGTCGGAGAATAACTTCGCCAAAACGACTAGAGTAGCTACTTGCGATATGGAGAATCCCGCCAATTCCAGAAGAGAGAAACGGAGTTTCAGACAGTTTTTTATCTGTTAGGCTTAGAGTTTTGTCGTTTTGATTCGTAACAAGATCATGGTGAGCAGAGAGTGATGGATGGTAAGAAATGTGGATTTGATCATCCAAAGAGTCTGTGATGGTGAGCGCGTGTTGGTGGAGAGTGATCTCTAGGTTTTCGACTTCCTTGCCAAAGGTCAGCTCTTCCATCCGACTATCATAGACAGGTTCCTTGGACATGGCAAGTAGGCTCTTGATCCCGTCAGATTGGATGCCTACAAAGAGCAGGATAAAGCCGATAACAGTAGTCACCACACCAAAAATGAGAAATCCTCTTGTCCATTTATGCATGATGATCACCTCTCTTTCCTTTTTTAAGAACAAATTGCACCAGGCGAACAATGAGTATACCGAAGAAGCGAGCTACATAGGAAATGCCTAGTAAGACCAGAGACGAAGCACCGATGGCCAGTAAACCAGAACCGAAAATCAAGATAAAGGCTGATTTAGCTTGGGCTAAGACAGTAAAACTTTCAACTAAAAATAGGAATCCACCTATGATACCAAGTATGGAAACCGCAAAGAAAGCCAGAATGACAGTCAAAGCAGCCACAAGGATTCCGAACAGAGCCACGAGGATGGCGATTCCCAGAGGAATGCCGATAGGGGCTGCAAGCAAAGCTAACAAGGCGATATGCAAAATTTGTCGGTTATTTTTTTGAGCAGGCGCTTCATTGATTTTTTTGTCGAGAAGATTAGAGAGGACTTCGTGAGCTGCTTCCTTAGGAGTTCCCAAACTAGCGATGAGTTCTTCTTCTCCCTCGACTCCAGCATCGTCAAAGAGTTCTCTGAAATAGTCCATGGCTTCGATGCGGTCAGCTTCAGGTAGTTTCTTGAGATAGAGTTCTAGCTGAGTCAGGTATTCAGTTCTTGTCATGGCGGATACTCCCTTCTATGATGCCATTGATGGTGTCTGTATAGAGTGTCCATTCATCTTTTAGGGTCACGAGCTGTTCTATACCACCATTTGTCAAGGAGTAGTATTTGCGCATGCGACCTTGGAACTCTCTAGAATAGGTTGTCAGAAAGCTATTGCCCTCCAATTTTTTGAGAATGGGATAGAGTGTAGATTCTTTGATATTAGCGATCAGCTTAATGGTTTGGCTAATCTCATAACCATAAGAATCATCCTGCTCCAGTACGGCCAAGATGAGAAATTCAATCAAGGCAGAGGATGTTGGAAAGTACATGGGGAACCTCCTTTTCTAATGTGTAAGATTTTTATATATAATTTTTCTACACATACATTGTACATCTAAATGAAAGCCCTGTCAAGAGAAATGTATAAAATTTTTATATATAAAAAACTTCTAGCTAAAACTAGAAGTTTAAAGGATTTTATCAGCTCTGTCTACTGTAAAGAGGGCCACGGTCATGATGATATCGACGAGTAAGAGGGCAGCTACAGCTGGCACCCAAGAGTGGAAAAGGTCAAAACTGTAACCAAAGAGGGTTGGCCCAAAGGCTGCTAGGATATAGCCTCCTGTTTGAGATAAGCCGGACAATTGGGCTGTCTTTTCAGGGGCGCTTGTCTTGAGTGAAAAGTTGACCATGAGATAAGGGAAGAGGGCGCTGGTTGCGGTTCCGATGAGGAGATGGATGGCAAGCCAGTAAATGAAATTATTGATCGGGAAAAAGAGCATGGAAATGCCGACCACGCCAGCCAGTGAAACCAGAGTGAGCATGAGCTGACGGTTGCGAGTTGATAAGCTGGTTGTCAGGCTTGGGATGGTCATTGAAAAAGGAATGCTAATCAGCGAGAAGATAGAAGTCAGCAAACCAGCTTCGTGACTAGATAGGCCTGCATGGATGGCCATGGTAGGTAACCAAGTCATAGCAGTGTAAAAGAGCAAGGATTGAAAACCTGCAAAGACAATAACTGCCCAGACCTGTTTATTACGCATAATCTTTGCTTTGCTTTTTTGTTTGCTTTGTGGAGCCAATCTGTGATTATAGCGGTGATTTGGGAGCCAGACCAAAAAAGTTGCTAGACAGAGCAGGGTGAGGAGGATGATAAGTCCTTTCCAAGAACTGGCCTGTGTAATAGGCACGGCTAGATAGGAGGCCAGAGCCGTCGCAATCCCCATAGACGTTACATATAAGGTGGTCAGAAAGCCAATCTTCTTTGGTTGATTGGCTTGGATAAGACTAGGAAGCAAAACATTGATGACTGCGATACTTGCCCCAACCATCAAGGTTCCTAGATAGAGCAGGGGCAGATTGATTAGTCGAATCAGAGAACCAATGGTTAAGAAGAAGAGGCTGTAGGTAAAGAGATGCTCCAAGCCAATTTTCTGAGCCAGTCGGGTAGAAAAGAGTGAGAAGAGGGTAAACATGAGGAGAGGCAGGCTGGTCAAGACACCAAGCGAACTAACTTCTACCCCCAGACCTTGCGAAATATCTCCCAAAATAATGGGTAAAACAGTAAAAGGAGTCCGCAAGGAAACACCAATCAGGATAATACCTGGAACAAAAAAGAGTGATTGCTTTTTCATATATTACCTCTTCTAGCTGATTTTAATAACAGCTTATTTTAAGGTTTTTTCCCTATAATGTCAAGTAAGGTTTCTGGCTTTCAAGATAAAAATGGGAAAGTCTTGAAAATTATGATAAAATAGTGGAAGGAAATCTATATATTGGAGAAAAACTGTGCTTGAAAAGCAAAAAATCAGCGTATTGATGTCGGTCTATATCAAGGAAAATCCGACATTTTTAAAGGATGCTATTGAGAGTGTTCAAAATCAGACCCTGAAACCGAGCGAATTGGTTCTGGTTGAGGATGGGCCTTTGACTCCTGAGCTCTATCAGGTATTAGACCAGCTTGAAGCTGAGTCTGATATTCCAGTGAAACGCTATTCCCTTGAGCAGAATCAAGGTTTGGGTCTGGCTCTTCGACAGGGTGTTTTACAGTGTCAGTACGATATTATTGCCCGTATGGATACGGATGATATAGCTGTTCCAGACCGTTTTGAGAAACAGGTTCAGTTAATGGAGAAGGACAACCTTGACCTATTAGGTGGCCATATTGCAGAATTTATTGATAATCCTGATGAGATTGTTTCTTACCGTCGTGTTCCGACTCAACATGCAGATATTGTGGCTTATCAAAGGATGAGAAGTGCTTTTAACCACATGACTGTCATGTTCAAGAAGGAAATGGTTCTCAAGGCAGGCAATTATGAAGATGGGCTTTATATGGAGGATGATCTCCTCTGGCTCAATATGATTGCTGCAGGAGCTAAGACTGGAAATCTGGATCAAATCTTGTGTAAGGTTCGTGTCGGAGCAGGGATGTTTGAGCGTCGTGGGGGACTGCGTTACTTCAAACTCTATCGTCAAGCTCGTCAGCGTATGCTGAAGCGAGGACAAATTTCTTACATGGAGTACGCCAAGAGTGTTGCGATTCAGATGGTTGTTGCCCTTTGTCCAGGATTTGTCCGACAGTTTATTTTTATGAAACTGTTACGAAAAAGCAATTAAAAGATTGTAGTAAACGTAAATTTAAGAAAAAGTGTTATAATAACAATATAACTATTTGGCTCTTTTAAGGAGGAGTAAATTTCGATGAATAAAAAACTCACAGATTATGTGATTGATTTGGTGGAAATTTTAAATAAACAACAAAAACAGGTTTTCTGGGGAATATTTGATATTTTGAGTATGGTGGTCTCTATCATTGTATCTTATATTTTATTCTACGGATTGATTAATCCAGCACCTGTTGACTACATCATCTATACGAGTTTGGCCTTCCTGTTCTATCAATTGATGATTGGATTTTGGGGGTTGAACGCTAGTATTAGTCGTTACAGCAAGATTACGGATTTCATGAAAATCTTTTTTGGTGTGACTGCTAGCAGTATCTTGTCATATAGTATCTGCTATGCCTTCTTGCCTCTCTTCTCTATCCGTTTTATCGTGCTCTTTATCTTGTTGAGTACTTTCTTGATTTTATTACCACGGATTACTTGGCAGTTAATCTACTCAAAACGCAAAAAGGGAAGTGGTGATGGAGAACACCGTCGGACCTTCTTGATTGGTGCCGGTGATGGTGGAGCTCTCTTTATGGATAGTTACCAACATCCAACCAGTGAATTAGAACTTGTCGGTATTTTGGACAAGGATTCTAAGAAAAAGGGTCAAAAACTTGGTGGAATCCCTGTTTTGGGTTCATATGAGGAACTGCCTGAATTAGCTAAACGCCATCAAATCGAGCGTGTTATCGTTGCGATTCCGTCGCTTGACCCGTCAGAATATGAACGTATCTTGCAGATGTGTAATAAGCTGGGTGTCAAATGTTACAAGATGCCTAAGGTTGAAACGGTTGTTCAAGGACTTCACCAAGCAGGTACTGGCTTCCAAAAAATTGATATTACGGACCTTTTGGGTCGTCAGGAAATTCGTCTTGACGAATCGCGTCTGGGCGCAGAACTGACAGGTAAGACCATCTTGGTTACAGGTGCTGGTGGCTCAATAGGTTCTGAAATCTGTCGCCAAGTTAGTCGCTTCAATCCTGAACGCATCGTCTTGCTCGGTCATGGGGAAAACTCAATTTACCTTGTTTATCATGAATTGATTCGTAAGTTCCAAGGGATTGATTATGTTCCTGTGATTGCGGACATTCAAGACTATGATCGTCTCTTGCAAGTCTTTGAAAAGTACAAGCCAGCTATTGTTTATCATGCGGCAGCCCACAAGCACGTTCCTATGATGGAGCGCAATCCAAAAGAAGCCTTCAAAAACAATATCCGTGGAACCTACAATGTTGCTAAGGCTGTTGATGAAGCTAAAGTACCTAAGATGGTTATGATTTCGACAGATAAGGCGGTTAATCCACCAAATGTTATGGGAGCAACCAAGCGCGTGGCTGAGTTGATTGTCACTGGCTTTAACCAACGTAGCCAATCAACCTACTGTGCAGTTCGTTTTGGGAATGTACTTGGTAGCCGTGGTAGTGTGATTCCAGTCTTTGAACGTCAGATTGCTGAAGGTGGTCCTGTAACGGTGACAGACTTCCGCATGACCCGTTACTTTATGACTATTCCAGAAGCTAGCCGTTTGGTTATCCATGCTGGTGCCTATGCCAAGGATGGAGAAGTCTTTATCCTTGATATGGGCAAACCAGTCAAGATTTATGACTTGGCCAAGAAAATGGTCCTTCTAAGTGGACACACCGAAAGCGAAATTCCAATTGTTGAAGTTGGAATCCGCCCAGGCGAAAAACTTTACGAAGAACTCTTGGTTTCGACCGAATTGGTTGATAACCAGGTTATGGATAAGATTTTCGTTGGTAAGGTTAATGTCATGCCTCTAGAAGCCATCGATCAAAAAATTGAAGAGTTCCGCACTCTTAGTGGAGATGAGTTGAAGCAAGCTATTATCGCCTTTGCCAATCAAACTACCCACGTTGAATAAAAAAGAAAAACGCATATTATCAGGTCTTGAAAAACCTTGGTAATATGCGTTTTGTTATGTGTAAACTTGCTTCATTTTATTCTGATACTCAATAAAAATCAAAGAGCAAACTAGGAGGCTAGCCGAAGGTTACTCAAAGCACAGCGTTGAGGTTACAGAGAAAACTAACGTGGTTCGAAGAGTATGAAATTGAGTATTTGCCCAGTCTCCGTTATATTATTGAAAATACTCCAAAACTTCTATGGGTTTGTGAGCGATAAAATCAGGATGATAGTTTAGCAAGTCTGCTTGCTCTCCAAATCCCCAAGTGACGGCCAATTTCTGAATGCCTGTTTCTTGAGCTCCCATCATATCAAACTTGGTATCTCCGATGATGATGGCTTGTTCCGGTGCTAGTTGATGTGCCTGCAAGGCTTGGCGAATGACATCTGCCTTATGGGGTGCTTTAGGGCTGGAACCATAAATGCTATCAAAGAAATGATAGATTTCCAAGTTTTTAGTCATGTCTTGAGCGGTTGGAGTATTCTTTGTAGTGGTGATATAAAGAGGGTAATTGCTCGATAACTTCTCAAGCAAGTCTACAATCTGAGGAAAGAGTTGAGCTTCATGGATGCCTTTCTCCTTATAGTAAGAACGGTATATCTGGACAGCCTCAGAAATTTGGTCTTTGGGAAGGCAGGTCGCAAAACTACTTTCGAGGGGCGGTCCCATAAAACCACGAATAGTTTTGGCATCAGGGCTAGGTACCCCCAACTCCTTAAAGGTATGGGTAAAGGCATTGTGAATCCCGATAGAACTGTCAACGAGGGTTCCATCCAGATCGAAAAAGATAGCTGTGATAGAGGTCATGGTTTCTCCTATTTTGATAAGTTATTCTCCGAAAATTTCTTTTTGGAGGCGACGACCAGTAGGGGTGGCAGCGAGTCCACCTTCAGCTGTTTCACGAAAGGCAGTTGGCATGCTTGCTCCTACTTGGTACATGGCATCGATAACTTCATCCACAGGAATTTTAGATTCGATACCTGCCAGGGCCATGTCTGCTGCGATGAAGGCAAAGCTAGCTCCCATGGCATTACGTTTAACACAGGGAACTTCAACCAAGCCGGCAACAGGGTCACAGATGAGGCCTAGCATATTTTTAATGACAAAGGCAATGGCCTGACTGGCCTGATAAGGTGTTCCACCGGCAGCTAGAGTCAAGGCTGCAGCACTCATAGCAGAGGCCGAACCAACCTCGGCCTGACAGCCACCTTCAGCACCTGAGATAGAGGCATTGTTTGCGATGACTAGTCCAAAGGCACCGGCAGCAAAGAGAAAATCCAGCTGTTGCTCGTGGCTGAGGTCTAATTTTTCAATAGCAGCAGTGAGAACGGAAGGCAGACAGCCAGCACTTCCAGCGGTTGGAGTGGCACAAACCAAGCCCATTTTGGCATTGTGTTCATTGACTGCAATGGCATTTCGGGCAGCAGAGAGAATCGTGTAATCTGACAGAGTTTTTCCGTTTTTAATGTAGTGATCCAATTTGGCAGCATCTCCACCTGTCAGGCCACTACGAGATTTATTTTCATTGAGACCAAGTTGGACAGAGGCTTTCATGACTTCCAGATTGCGTTCCATGAGAAGGAAGACTTCTTCACGTTCGCGACCGGTCAATTCAAACTCTGTTGTAATCATGAGTTCTGCGACATTTCCTTGAAAGTCCAGATCTGCTTGCTCGACCAATTCTTTGATAGAATAAAACATGCTTCCTCCTATTTAAAGAAATTGACATTGTGGAGATGAGGGATTTTTCGAATTTCTTCGATGGCCTCATCACAGTTGCGACTGTCAACTTCGATAATCATAATAGCTTTTTCACCAGCTTTTTCACGAGTAACATTCATCTGAGCGATATTGATACCATAGCGGGAAAGGGCCTCTGTTACGAGGGCAATCATACCTGGAATATCTTGATGAACAATGATGATAGTCGGTGTATTCATATTGAGAGAGACGGCAAAGCCATTGAGTTCAGTTACCTGAATATTTCCTCCCCCGATAGAAATACCAGTCACGCTAATGGTCTTATGAGCATTTTTGACGGTAATTTTAGTGGTGTTTGGGTGAGGGGCATTGCTGTCTTTCTGAATGGTCCAGACAATCTTGATGCCACGCTTGTGGGCAATTTCCAGGCTGTTTGGGATTTCAGGATCATCTGTATCCATGCCCAAAATACCTGCAACAAGGGCTAGGTCTGTTCCGTGACCACGATAGGTCTTGGCAAATGAGTTAAATAGTTGGAATTCGACTTCTGTCGGAGTATCATCAAAAATGGAAGAGACAATCTTCCCAATACGAACAGCACCAGCTGTATGGCTACTAGATGGGCCAATCATAACTGGTCCGATGATATCAAAGACAGATTGAAAACGAAGTGATTTCATCAGTTTCCCCTTATAAAAATTCTTATCTCTATTATATCAAAGAATGAAGGTCTTGGCTTTAATTGTGGATGAAAACCTTTTTACACTACAAATAGCATAAAAAAGCATCTTTTGTAACAAAAAATGGCTTATTTAGAGAAATAAAAAATAATTTTGTAATATTTCTACATAAAAGTGTCAAGAAACGGTAATATTTAAAGGGTATGATAGAACTATAGAAAGAAGGAGAATTTTCAAATATGAAATCAACAACTAAAAAGATTAAAACAACTCTTGCAGGAGTAGCTGCCTTGTTTGCAGTATTTGCTCCATCATTTGTATCTGCTCAAGAATCATCAACTTACACTGTTAAAGAAGGTGATACACTTTCAGAAATCGCTGAAACTCACAACACAACTGTTGAGAAATTGGCAGAAAACAACCACATCGACAACGTTCATTTGATTTATGTTGGTCAAGAGTTGGTTATCGATGGCCCTGTAGCGCCTGCTGCAACACCAGCGCCAGCTACTTATGCGGCACCAGCAGCTCAAGATGAAACTGTTTCAGCTCCAGTAGCAGAAACTACAGAAGTAGTAGAAGAAGCAGCACCAGCTGCAAGCGCTCCTGTAGCAGAAGAAACTGTTGCTGCAGCAGAAACTTCAGCACCAGCTGCAACTGTAAGTGGATCTGAAGCAGAAGCTAAAGAATGGATTGCACAAAAAGAATCAGGTGGTAGCTATACAGCTACAAACGGCCAATACATTGGACGTTACCAATTGACAGATTCATACTTGAACGGTGACTACTCAGCTGAAAACCAAGAACGTGTAGCAGATGCTTACGTTGCAGGACGTTACGGTTCATGGTCAGCTGCTAAAAACTTCTGGCTTAACAACGGCTGGTATTAAGAAATAACGAACAGAATAATTTGAAAAAGTCGAGGAAATCCCTCGACTTTTTATATTTCTTTCGGTTGATAATAGATCTCCACTTCTTTTTTGAGAAAGGCTAGAATGGAAGTTTCATCGGTCAGCTCTAGAAGGGAGAATCCTTTTTGGATAAGTTTGGCATCATCCCTACAAATCCCAATACGGACATAGCAGATAGCAAGCATATCGTAGCTTTTCTTATTCTTGGCATCCTCTAGTAAAGTATAGCAGATTTGTTGACACATGTTTTTGTCTTGATGGTATAAGTAAATGGTGGAAATGTTGAGTAGGATTGTCATTCGCAAGTCATATAAATGTTGATAGTTTTTATAGTCTTCTAAGCGTTGCAAGATTTTTTCAGTGATGAGATGGAGGTGTTCAATGGGAAAGTTGAAAAGGATGGTATTGAGGATTTTTAGGTCGCTTTCATACCATGTATCTTGTTTTTCAATTTTTTCCCAAAGTTTTTTGATAGTCTGTTTCACTTGGTCTGACAGTTGCTCTGTACCATGTTGGCGAATATGAATGACAACTTCCAGCATATCCCTGATTTCTTCTATAGGCAGGTCGTGATGGGTCTTGAGATAGTTTTGGCATGTTTCAAAAAAATGAACTAGACCACTGCCACCAATGATGGAATTCATATTGAGATAAGTTTGCATGATTTCTGTCCGTTGGCTCGGCTGATAGAGATGGCAGATGTAGTCAAATTCTTCAAAACTCATATTCATTTGCCGAAGAAGAAAATCCATATTTTCATATTTAGGAGTTGCCTTACCACTTTCAATCTTTGATAGGCTGGTTCTTGATAGGACATCTCCGCAGACCTCTTCTTGGGTTAATCCTTTTGACTCACGTATTTCTTTATAGACCTTTCCAAAATCATAACGCATGATTTTCTCCTTTTAGTGAAAAAAATTAACAAACAATAAAATCCTATTAAAAATATTGTATCATAGTAATATAAAAAGTAGAAAATAAAAGTAAAATAAGCTTGATGTAATTTTAGAATGAGCTTAATGACTATAATGATGTAGCTAGAAAAGGGGTGGAAAAATGTTTAAAAATAAGGAACTTTTTCGAGTAGTCATGATATTTGTGATAGGAATTATCCTAATTTTAATGACACCCATCTTATTTAAAGTTGTTATGGAACTATTTTCAAAATAAATAGGACTCTGCTTTAGGTAGAGTCGTGAATCAGGAGGTTAAGTGATGAACTACAATTTAAAATATCTCTTATCAGGAATATTTGTCCTAGTCTTTATAGGTTTCCTAGTCTGGATGCGTTATTTTAATCAGAGGAAGGAAGAAGAGCATTCGGATGTGTCTTTTGAAGCGAGGTTAGATAGTGAAGTCAAGACCTTATATAAACAATTAGGATTGGGTGAGGAACATCACTATTTCTTAGCTTATCGCTACTTACACCCTTGGTTTAATCTAGCGATTTTACCACCAACAGTTGAAATTTTCTTAACTAAAATAGCGCTGGTGATGGTGACTCCAGATGAACTGCTGATAAGAAATCTTGGGAATGGGATGACTTTCACAAGTGAGCATCATCGTGATTTGCGGCAAGGACTTATCCGCATTCCAAAATCAGAGATGAAAGAATTTGAGATTCGTAACTGGAAAAAATTTTTTGTATTTGGCGATTTTTTAACAATTAAAACAAGCCAACATAGCTATTATTTACAGGTTAGAGATGATGGACTTCAAAAAGGAAGTCTTTCCGCCAAACATTTCTCCGACTTGAAACGACAAGATTTTCTCGGATTATTGACAGATAAAAGGACATTCTGATAGACAATTGCCCCAAAAATGGAATCTCTGAATGTTCAACAATTCAAAAACCACACAGTGTTTTCAGACTTGAACACAATCAAGCTGAGAGAATCACTGTGTGGTTTTATTGGAAAGTTAGTTTTTGCTAGCCTTTTATGTACTTTGTTCGATAAAAGACAATTAAATTAGTGATAGCCGATTGCTTACTGCTGACCGAATGATGTAACTCCGCCACCTAAACTAGCGAGATCATCACTGTTTGTTGTGGGAACTCCAGCATTGTTACTATTGGTATTAGTCTCTGCTTGAACTTCTGAAGTATTAGCTGCTTGATTTTGTGTACTTGCCACATCATTTCCGTTGCTGCCAGCACTATCAGATGAAGGTTGTTCGCTTGCAGGCGCTTGTGAACTGTATCTGCTCCCATTTGACTCAGTATAGGTTGGAGTGTAGCTCTCTCCTCCTGAAGAATAGGTTTCTCTTTCCCTCTCGCTACTAGTCGTTCCTGTTTCTTTTTTGTCAGTCTTTTGTCCTTCTTTTTTGGTCAAGACTTCAACTTGCTTTTGGAATTTAGAAATTAGTTCTTGGATGGGTTTTATTTTTTCATCAATAGTGGCTTGTTCGCTTGTGGAGTTGACACTTTTAATGATTTCTAGTATTTTTTGTAAGGAAGTGATGGCTGTTTCAAGTGTTTGTTTATCTTCAAACTGACTATCGGATTCCTTTATATCCATTTTTAAAGCTTTTTCGCTATAATGATTGGTGATTTTATCGGACGTAGTAGTAAGAAAGTCTGCTAATATTTGCTTGCCTTCGTCAGTGTTTGGCTTCAATTCTTGAATTTTTTTCCAATCCTCTATAATTGTTTCAGAATCGATATTAAAATCTTTGATGGCTTTTTTTACTTGCTCGACATCTTGTTCATTTTTTTGCCGTTTGAAGAAAGCAATATTGCCTCTTTCTGTTAAGATGTTTTCTTGATGAATGACTAAACCTATTAAAAGTCCAAGACTTGCGACAATGATAATAGTAAAAATGGTGTTTTTTGATTTTAGAATATCTTTGTAGTTTTTCACAATCGTTCTACGTACATGGATGGTAGTATCTTTAAGGAATCATGTACGTATTCCTCCTCATTACAGTATATCATTTTTAGTTTATTTTATAAATAAGATAATAAGCAGTAGAGGGATTAAGCTATAAATTACCCTCTTTTTAAACAATTATATATGTATTTACAGAGAGGCTTGTAGATTATCAGCCTCTTTCTTGTCTTCTCTAACCAAGCATGTTATAATGAATACTGCTCAAGCGACCTTCAATCGTTAAAGCACACACGACCTTCAATCGTGAATAAACGAATAGATGGGAGACTTACCATGAGTGATAACTCTAAAACACGTGTTGTTGTGGGGATGAGTGGTGGTGTTGATTCGTCGGTGACGGCTCTTCTTCTCAAGGAGCAGGGCTACGATGTGATCGGTATCTTCATGAAGAACTGGGATGACACAGATGAAAACGGCGTCTGTACGGCGACCGAAGATTACAAGGATGTGGCTGCGGTGGCAGACCAGATTGGCATTCCTTACTACTCTGTCAATTTTGAAAAAGAGTACTGGGACCGCGTTTTTGAGTATTTCCTAGCGGAATACCGTGCAGGGCGCACGCCAAATCCAGATGTTATGTGCAACAAGGAAATCAAGTTCAAGGCTTTTTTGGACTATGCCATGACCTTGGGGGCAGATTATGTAGCGACTGGGCATTATGCCCGAGTGGCGCGTGATGAGGATGGTACAGTTCACATGCTTCGTGGCGTGGACAATGGCAAGGATCAGACCTATTTCCTCAGCCAGCTTTCGCAAGAACAACTTCAAAAAACCATGTTTCCTCTGGGACATTTGGAAAAGCCTGAAGTTCGCAGACTAGCAGAAGAAGCAGGCCTTGCGACTGCCAAGAAGAAAGACTCGACAGGGATTTGCTTTATTGGAGAAAAGAACTTTAAAAATTTCCTCAGCAACTACCTGCCAGCTCAGCCTGGTCGCATGATGACTGTGGATGGTCGCGATATGGGCGAGCATGCTGGGCTTATGTACTATACGATTGGTCAGCGTGGTGGACTTGGTATCGGTGGGCAACACGGTGGTGACAATGCCCCTTGGTTCGTTGTCGGAAAAGACCTAAGCAAGAATATTCTCTATGTAGGACAAGGATTCTACCATGACTCGCTCATGTCAACTAGCCTAGAAGCTAGTCAAGTTCACTTTACTCGTGAGATGCCAGAGGAATTTACGCTAGAATGCACAGCAAAATTCCGCTACCGTCAGCCTGATTCGAAGGTGACCATCCATGTCAAAGGAGATAAGGCAGAGGTCATCTTTGCAGAACCGCAACGCGCGATTACACCAGGACAGGCAGTTGTCTTTTACGAGGGCGAAGAGTGTCTAGGTGGCGGTTTGATTGACAATGCTTACCGCGATGGACAAGTTTGTCAGTACATTTAGATTGACAAATTTTCTCAATTTGCTACAATAATAAAAGCAATAGAAATGATGGTCAAAGCTCATGGATGTTGCAGGCTTTTTTGTCCTGCACTTCTTTGGAGTTTTGACTGTTTTTGTGTCGTTTAAGGGAAAGGACAAGAATGACTCAGCAAGACTTTCGGACAAAAGTAGGAAATACAATTTTTGGTGTTCGGGCGACAGCCTTGATTCTCCAAAATCGCAAGCTCCTAGTTACCAAAGCCAAGGGCAAGTATTACACTATTGGCGGTGCGATTCAAGTCAATGAAAGTACGGAAGACGCAGTAGTCCGTGAAGTGAAGGAAGAACTGGGTGTCAAAGCTCAAGCTGGACAACTAGCTTTCGTGGTTGAAAATCGTTTTGAACAGGACGGTGTTTCCTATCACAACATTGAGTTTCATTATCTGGTGGACTTGCTTGAGGACGCGCCTTTGACCATGCAGGAAGATGAGAAAAGGCAGCCTTGTGAGTGGATTGACTTGGATAAGCTCCAGAATATCCAGCTAGTTCCAGTCTTTTTAAAAACAGCCCTGCCAGATTGGGACGGCCAACTAAGACACATTCATCTTGAGGAATAGGAGAGAAAATGATGGTTAAGCTTATTGCCCATGTACTTGTTCATAGTGGTGGTGATTATTTGCTCATTCAGCGTTCGGAAATTAAAAGAGGACAACCCAACGTTTATCCAACTTACTGGGATATTCCTGGTGGCGGGGTTGAAAAGGGTGAACTTCCGCGAGACGGAGCTCTTAGAGAATGTGTTGAAGAAGCGGGAGTTAGGCTAGACAGCAGTTCGCTCAAGATTCTTCACGAAGATAGTCAACTTGATACCTCTAAGGATACTGTCTTTACTCGCTTAGTTTATAAAGCAGAGTGGGTTGGGGAGAAGCCAATTATCAGATTAGGTCCTGAAGAGCATACGCACTTTAAATGGGTTACTATGGCTCAAGCTCTAGAGGAGGAGAAGTTAGTTCCTTATTTGCGAGAAATTTTTGAAAGGTTAAGAAATGACATATAATTTTACGGAAGAATACGATATTATTGTAATTGGCGCGGGACACGCTGGAGTTGAGGCTTCTTTGGCTGCCAGCCGTATGGGCTGCAAGGTCTTGCTTGCGACCATCAATATTGAAATGCTGGCTTTCATGCCTTGTAACCCTTCGATCGGTGGTTCTGCCAAGGGGATTGTCGTGCGTGAAGTTGATGCCCTAGGTGGCGAGATGGCCAAAACCATTGACAAGACTTACATCCAGATGAAAATGCTCAACACAGGGAAGGGTCCAGCCGTTCGTGCCCTTCGTGCGCAGGCTGACAAGGAGCTTTACTCTAAGGAAATGCGCAAGACAGTTGAAAATCAAGAGAATTTGACCCTTCGTCAAACCATGATTGATGAGATTTTGGTGGAAGATGGCAAGGTTGTCGGTGTGCGTACAGCAACCCATCAAGAGTATGCTGCTAAGGCTGTTATCGTGACAACAGGGACTGCCCTCCGTGGGGAAATCATCATCGGAGACCTCAAGTACTCGTCAGGTCCTAACCACAGTCTAGCTTCGATTAACCTAGCTGACAATCTCAAGGAATTGGGACTTGAAATTGGTCGTTTCAAGACAGGGACTCCTCCACGTGTCAAGGCTTCTTCTATTAACTACGATGTGACAGAGATTCAGCCAGGGGACGAAGCGCCTAATCACTTCTCTTATACTTCACGTGATGAGGATTATGTCAAGGATCAGGTGCCATGCTGGTTGACCTATACCAATGGTACCAGTCATGAAATTATCCAAAATAACCTCCACCGTGCGCCTATGTTTACAGGTGTGGTCAAGGGAGTGGGACCTCGTTACTGTCCGTCGATTGAGGACAAGATTGTGCGCTTTGCGGACAAGGAACGCCACCAACTCTTCCTTGAGCCAGAAGGGCGCAATACTGAGGAAGTCTATGTTCAAGGACTTTCAACCAGTCTGCCTGAGGATGTCCAGCGTGAGCTGGTTCATTCTATCAAAGGGTTGGAAAATGCAGAGATGATGCGAACAGGTTATGCTATCGAGTACGACATGGTCTTGCCTCACCAGTTGCGTGCGACTTTGGAAACCAAGAAAATCTCAGGACTTTTTACTGCTGGTCAGACAAATGGAACGTCAGGTTACGAAGAGGCAGCAGGTCAAGGGATTATCGCTGGTATCAATGCGGCTCTGAAAATCCAAGGCAAGCCTGAGTTGATTTTGAAGCGCAGTGATGGTTATATCGGAGTCATGATTGATGACTTGGTGACCAAGGGAACCATTGAACCCTACCGTCTCTTGACCAGTCGTGCTGAATACCGTCTCATTCTCCGCCATGACAATGCTGATATGCGTTTGACAGAGATGGGACGTGAGATTGGTCTTGTGGATGATGAACGCTGGGCTCGTTTTGAAATCAAGAAAAATCAATTTGAAAATGAAATGAAGCGTTTAGACAGCATCAAACTCAAGCCAGTCAAGGAAACCAATGCCAAGGTTGAGGAGATGGGCTTCAAGCCGTTGACGGATGCAGTGACAGCCAAGGAATTCCTTCGACGTACAGAAGTTTCTTACCAAGATGTGGTGGTCTTTATCGGACCAGCAGCAGAGGACTTGGATGACAAGATTATCGAATTGATTGAAACAGAAATCAAGTACGAAGGTTATATTTCCAAAGCTATGGATCAGGTTGCCAAGATGAAACGCATGGAAGAAAAACGCATTCCAGCCAATATCGACTGGGATGACATTGACTCTATCGCAACCGAAGCTCGTCAGAAGTTCAAACTCATCAATCCAGAAACCATTGGCCAAGCCAGCCGTATTTCGGGAGTAAACCCAGCAGATATTTCTATTTTGATGGTGTATTTGGAAGGTAAAAATCGTAGTATTTCTAAAACTCTTCAAAAATCAAAATGATACGTCGTCGGCTTCGGCTCACCTAACTCAAGTTATGCTTTCGCCTAGCCTTCTAGTCTGATTTCGATTTTTATTGAGTTTTAATCTCAAAAGAAAGCATAGAGAAAAACAGCCCCGAAAAATCGGAGGCCACTGAAAAAATAGGTCTCTTACTTTTAATGAAATGAAAACCGAGGAATCTCTCGTTAATTTGAGCGAGTTCCTCGGTTATTTTGTATTTATTAAGGCCATAATTCGTTTCATATTGACCACGAAGATGGTTGTTGCTGCCTGTAACTCCATGCTGAAAAGACCCGATGCTCTCGCGACATCAAAGCCATGTCTCTGTTTTAGTTCGGCATTCTTTGCTTCGATTTTATAGCGATGTCTGGCCATTTCTTTAAAATAAGGTGTTTCCTGAAATTTCTTCTGGAAAAGATGGTCGTCACTCTTAATGGCTATTGAATAAGTTTTAGACTTTGCCCCCTCCTTATAACATCCTTCCTTGGAAAGGCAACTCTTGCACTTCTCAATGTCAAAGTAATGAGTGACAACTTGATTCTTATTTTGATATTTTTTCCCTGTCCTTGCTTTGCGAACAGCCATGTGTCCTTCTGGACAGACAAATAGCCCTGCATCTTTATTAAATTCAAACGCATCCTCTTCTTTACGGTAACCTTTTGAAACAGAAGGATTCAGTTTTGAAACCAAATGAATCTTTTCTTTGCGCGCTAGTTGAATGTTGTCCTTTCCTGAATAAGCCGCATCACCAATAATAGTCTCGATGTCCAGACTATTTTCCTTTGTTTTGGCATATAATTCAGGTAAATATTTCCCATCGTTTTGTTCGCCAGAAGTGACCACACAAGCAGTAATAATCCGTTCATCCGTCATAGCGATATGACTTTTATATCCATAGAAAGAGCTGTCGGCTGTCTTATGTCCGAGCCTAGCCTCCTCCTTAACAGAAGCTTCCAAATGTTCTAAGTCGTCCTCGACAGCCTCTCTTAGGTAATTGAACTTTTGAGAAACAGCCGGTAGGGCTAAGAGTTCCTCGTGTTTTTCAACCACAGCCATTAACTCCTCTGTATAGGTCAACTCTGCTTTGAGGTTATCTTCTTGAGGTTTCTTTGGAAATTCTATTTTGATATCTTCTGAATGTTGATAAATTGTTTTACGTAAAGCTTTTGAACGCTCTCTAAGAATTTCTTGGGGTTTCTTATGATTATAATGAGCTTTGGTGTGAGTGGCATCCACAATGAGAATCTTACTCTTAATCAAGTTGTGTTCGAGTGCAATTTGAACAGACTTCTGAATCAATACATCAAGCAGTTTGTCATCTTTAATTCTTAGCTTTCTAAATTTTGTCAGAGAGGATGGCTCGATAACAGAATCTTCAGGAGCTAGACCAAGAAAAAATTTAAAGGCCATATCTGACAAGGAACGTCCTACCACATCTACATCTGATAACTTATAAATATCTTTTAACAAGAGATATTTGAACATCATAATCGGTGAATAAGCTTTACGCCCAAAATCGGGACGATAATTCTTTTCTAGTTCATCATAAATAAAGCTAAAATCACAGAGTTCAGTTAGCTGACGTAAAAAGTGGGTTTTAGGAACTACGATATCATACAAACTAGAATAAGGACTGACATCCATAGTTAACTGATTATCAAGCATTATTTCACCTCATCTCTAGTATAACAAAAAAGCCATCAAGTTGATGACTTTTTCAGTAGACTCGAAAAATCGGGGCTGTTTTCTTGCTTTATTCTTCATCTGGTGTGAGGATCATCGGGATGATAATCGGTTCACGTTCTGTATTTTCATAGAGGAATGGTCGAATGGCATTGACAATGGCACCATTGACGGATTGCACGCTAGCGTCCTTGTTTTTCAGTGCGATACGAATTGCATTGAAGAGGATGCGCTGGCTTTGGCGAATCAAGTCGCCAGACTCTCTCATGTAGACAAAGCCTCGGCTGAGGATGTCTGGGCCAGACAGAATCATCTGAGATTTGAAGTCAACAGTTGCGACTGCCAGAACGACACCGTCTTCAGATAAATCGCGACGATCTTTAAGAACAGCTGCACCAATTTCACCGATACGATTTCCATCGACATAGATATCTTGGGCGTTGAAATGACCTGCGATACGAGCAGAATCTGCGGTAAGGGCAAGCACATCACCATTGCTCATGATAAAGATATTGTCCTTCTCGACACCAGTATCCACCGCTAGTCCAGCGTGGACTTTTTGCATGCGGTATTCACCGTGAACAGGCATGAAGTATTTTGGCTTAATCAAGCGGAGCATGAGTTTTTGCTCTTGCTGACCACCGTGTCCAGATGTATGGATATTGTTCACTTTACCGTGGATAACTTCGACACCAGCTTCAGAAATGATGTTAATCAACTTGTTGACGCTAGTAGTGTTTCCAGGGATTGGACTTGAAGAGAAGATAACGGTATCACCGGGCTGGAGTTGTACCTGACGGTGGGTTCCGTTGGCGATACGAGAGAGGGCCGCCATAGGTTCCCCCTGACTACCTGTACAGAGGATGAGAACTTCTCCTGCAGGATAATCTTTGATTTCATTTGGCTCGATAAAGGTTCCCTTAGGAGCTTTGATGTAACCAAGGTCAATTCCGTTGACAATGGCCTTTTCCATAGAGCGACCAAAGACCGCAATCTTACGTCCAGTCTTAACAGCAGCTTCTGTTGCTTGCTGGAGACGGAAGATATTTGAGGCAAAGGATGCAAAGATGATACGTCCTTCAATGCCTTGGATAATCTTCATGATGGACTGACCAACGACTTTTTCAGAGTTGGTAAAGGTTGGCACTTCCGCATTTGTCGAGTCCGAGAGAAGACAGAGCACGCCTTCTTCACCAAGAGCCGCCATACGGTGCAAGTCCGCAGGTTCTCCAACTGGAGTAAAGTCGAACTTGAAGTCACCCGTACAAACGATTTTTCCTTGAGGAGTATGAATGACAATCCCCAAAGGCTCTGGAATAGAGTGAGTAGTTCTAAAGAAAGTTACCTTGAGATTTTTAAAGGTCAACTCAGTGTTGTGGTTGATTTCGTAAAGTTTGGCGTTGCGCAAGAGGCCGTGTTCTTCGAGTTTCCCACGGATCAAAGCTAGGGCAAGCGGTCCAGCATAGATAGGGACATTTGCTTGCTTGAGCAGGAAAGGAATCCCACCGATGTGGTCCTCGTGTCCGTGTGTGATTAAGACAGCCTTGACGCGGTCGATATTGTCCACGATGTATGAGTAGTCAGGAATGACGTAGTCGATACCCAGCAAATCATCTTCTGGGAATTTAATCCCAGCATCGACGATGATAATCTCGTCTTGGTATTCAATTCCATAAGTGTTTTTCCCGATTTCTCCCAGACCACCGATGGCAAAAACGCCGACTTCTTCAGGTTTAAGAGTATAGGCCATATTAGAACTCCGTAATTTCGAAGGCGCCAGTTTCTTTTTCGTAATCTAGCAATTTGTCAGACAAGAGTTCGATATATTCGATATTGTACTCTGGGCGATTTTCTTCGACAAGTTGGCGAGCAGCGATACGGCCCTCAAGTTCTGAGCTGGCATCGATGTCTAGGTAAAGTGCGCGTGTTGTTTCACGACGTGGGCTACGTTCTTTTGTTTCTTGATAAAAAACTTTGTAAATCATATAGTTCCTTTCTATTTACAGGTCAGCTTATTCCAAACTTTTAGTAGAGATTTGCTTGATTTCATTCCATTTTGTGTCTAGATTGACCTTGATTCGTTACAATTATTTCAATTATACCACAAAATGAAAAATTAGTAAAAGACGGAAACGAGAAAGTCATAGCCTCACTTATTGGTAAGCGTTTGCAAAAATAGAGGAAATATGTTATCTTGATAACGGAAGTGAAATTTATTGCTTGTCATAATTCCATATAGTTTTTAAGTCAAGGAGGTTGCCCTATGTATAACTTATTTGCTTTTGCTATCGGAGCTCGCTTAGTAGCTTTTATTGTTTTTGTTGCTTGCGTTTATGGAGGGAATCTTCTATTTGCCAAACTGGAACAACGACAAACCAAGTTCTTGTGGAAAATTACCTTTGTGACTCTCTACTCGCTTTTTCTCCTCCTCGTAACCTATGTAGTTTGGTTTATATTTTACTTTGGATTAAATGCTTAGATGCCCTGCTCTGCTGGGGCATTTTTGTTTGGGGGCAAAGAAAATTCCCATGTGCCAGCTTTTGTAGTATAATAGTAAACAGACAAAAAGATAGGAATGTGTTATGAAGGTATTAGCTTTTGATACGTCCAGCAAGGCTCTTTCTCTCGCTATTTTAGAGGACAAGCAGGTTCTTGCCGAGACGACGATTAATATTAAGAAAAATCACAGTATTACCCTTATGCCTGCCATCGATTTTTTGATGGCAAGTTTGGATTGGACGCCCAAGGACTTGGACCGAATCGTGGTGGCGGAAGGGCCAGGTAGCTACACAGGTTTGCGAATTGCGGTAGCAACTGCCAAAACCTTAGCTCACACTCTGAACATCGAGTTGGTTGGTATGTCTAGCCTCTTGGCTCTGGTGCCATATCAACAAGAAGGCTTGTTCGTTCCTTTGATGGATGCGCGTCGCAACAATGTCTATGCGGGATTTTATGAAAATGCTCAGCCTGTCATGCCAGAAGCGCACCTGCCTTTTGAGCGAGTGATTGAGCTAATCAAGGGGGCTAGTCAGGTTACCTTTGTCGGAGAAGTCGGCCCCTTTGTTGAGCAGATTCAAGAACACTTGCCAAGGACTAATTACAAAGAAACCTTGCCAAATGCAGCCAATCTTGCTCTTTTGGCTTGGGACCAGGAAGCAGATTCCTTGCATGATTTTGTGCCGAACTACCTCAAACGTGTTGAGGCTGAGGAAAATTGGCTCAAGAACCATACGGAGTCTGGCGAATCCTACATTAAACGCTTATGATAGAAATCAAACGAACTCAACAGCAACCTGATCTGGCTCAAGCCATCTACGCTGTTATGATAGCTGTTTACCCAGTCAGTCCTTGGACGCTGGAACAAATTCAAGCAGACCTGTCCCAAGATCAGACTTGGTATGCTCTGGCTTATGATGGGGCAGAAGTGATTGGCTTTCTAGCTGTGCAGGAGAATCTTTTTGAGGCAGAAGTTCTGCAAATCTCTGTCAAACAAACCTATCAGGGTAAGGGGATTGCAACAGCCTTGTTTGCTCAATTGCCGACAGACAAGGAGATTTTCCTCGAAGTCAGAAAGTCAAATCAACGAGCGCAAGCATTTTACAAGAAAGAAAAGATGGCAGTCATCGCTGAGCGAAAGGCCTACTACCATGACCCAGTCGAGGACGCCATTATCATGAAGAGAGAAATAGATGAAGGATAGATATATTTTAGCATTTGAGACATCCTGTGATGAAACTAGTGTTGCCGTCTTGAAAAACGACGACCAGCTCTTGTCCAATGTCATTGCTAGTCAAATTGAGAGTCACAAACGTTTTGGGGGTGTAGTGCCAGAAGTAGCTAGTCGTCACCATGTCGAGGTCATTACAGCCTGTATCGAGGAGGCACTAGCAGAAGCAAGGATTACCGAGGAGGACGTAACAGCTGTGGCTGTTACCTATGGACCGGGCTTGGTCGGAGCCTTACTAGTTGGTTTGTCAGCTGCTAAGGCCTTTGCTTGGGCACATAGACTTCCACTAATTCCCGTTAACCACATGGCTGGCCACCTCATGGCCGCTCAGAGTGTGGAGCCTTTGGAGTTTCCCTTGCTAGCCCTTTTGGTTAGCGGTGGACACACAGAGTTGGTTTATGTTTCGGAGGCTGGTGATTACAAGATTGTTGGGGAAACGCGAGATGACGCGGTTGGTGAGGCTTATGATAAGGTCGGCCGTGTCATGGGTTTGACCTATCCTGCTGGTCGTGAGATTGACGAGCTAGCTCATCAGGGACAGGATATTTATGATTTCCCTCGTGCCATGATTAAGGAAGATAATCTGGAGTTTTCATTCTCAGGTTTGAAATCTGCCTTTATCAATCTTCACCACAATGCCGAGCAAAAGGGAGAAAGCTTGTCCACAGAGGATTTGTGTGCTTCCTTCCAAGCAACTGTCTTGGATATTCTTATGGCAAAAACTAAGAAGGCTTTGGAGAAATATCCTGTTAAAACCCTGGTTGTGGCAGGTGGCGTGGCAGCCAATAAAGGCCTCAGAGAACGCCTAGCAACTGAAATCACTGACGTCAAGGTCATCATTCCACCTCTGCGCCTCTGCGGAGATAATGCAGGAATGATTGCCTATGCCAGCGTCAGCGAGTGGAACAAAGAAAACTTCGCAAGCTTGGACCTCAATGCCAAACCAAGTCTCGCTTTTGATACGATGGAATAAGGAGTCAGCTTAAGGCTGGCTTTTTTGCTCTCTTAAATGTCAGAATATTTTGACAAAATCATAAAAATAATGATACAATATGCAAAAGCTAGGAGGTGGTCAGATGATTGAGAGAATGGAATTGGGGGAATTTTACAAGGAATTGCGCGTGGCGAGAAAACTCAAGCAGTCAGATGTGGCCTGTGAGGGACTAACAGCCTCTCAGTTGTCCAAGTTTGAACTAGGGCAGTCTATGCTATCTGCGGACAAGCTAATCCTAGCTATCCAAGGTATAAATGTGACCTTTGATGAGTTTGGGCACAAGCTCAACAACTATCAAGAATCTCCACATATGCGAATTGGTAGAAAGGTTGTGGATCGCTTTGCCCATCAAGATATTGCTGGCTTAGAGCAACTGTTGGAGGAAGTCGAGCAAGAACAGATGGCGCAGACCTATCGTTGTTTGAATGCTATTGTAATTAAAAACGCACTCCATTCCTTAGATAAAAGCTATTCGCTAGCAGAGGAGGATAGCGAGTTTTTGACTACCTATCTCTATGCTATTGAATCTTGGACCTGGTTTGAACTCTATCTCTTTTGCAATACCATGCCCTTCTTGAGCAACCAAGATTTGATATTTTTATCAACCTCTTTGCTTGAAAAATCCAAAGAATTTAAAGAGTTAGTACACAATCGATTGTATATGAAGCAAGGACTCTTAAATATTTTATCAGAACTCATGGAGCGAAAACTTTTCTCATACATCCCAATCTTCGAAGCTGAGTTGGAGAGCATGTTGCGCCCGTACGATGTTTTTGAGAAAATATCATGGCAATTTTTAAAGAAAATGAGTGTCTTTCTTCAAACCAAAGGAAGCAATCAAAAAGAGATTGAACACTTTATCCAATCTCTGCAAGTATTAGAAAATCCACAATTGCTAGCCCTCTTCGAATTGCGTTTTCAGCAATACAAAGAACTTATCGATTAATTAGAAACGGGAAGACGATAACCCACTCCGAAATAAGCAGGAGTATCAGTTGGATTTTTCTTTTCTTCATCATTATATCCCTCCTTGTTAGTAGTAACTTTATTATACCAGTGAAATAATCAAATCTGCTAAAATCGCAAATGTGAAATTTCTATAAGAAAAAATATCAAATATGCGATTTTCTAAAATAAGCCAATTTCCATGTTATACTGTCCTTGTAAAACATTTGAAGCAAATCCTAGGTCGCAGAAGTGGTTTACAAATAAAAATAATTGAAGGAATGTAAAAGATGTTAAATTTACAATTTGCAGAAACAATGGAATTGACAGAAGATGAGTTGCAAGATGTTAGAGGAGGAAATATCGTAAATTCTATGGGAGGTGGCGGAAGAAGTGGTATATCTGGTTGGGGCGTCTCAGGAATTTACCCTGGTTGGGGCAATCAAGGGATGAGTCCTAATCGTGGAGCTTTTGATTGGACTATAGATTTAGCAGATGGATTGTTTAGTCGCCGTAGAAGATAGGCTCTTATAGGAGATAATAGGATGAAGAAAATGAAAGAAATGAAATTTCACCTAGCAACTGGATTGTTGATTTTGACTTATTACCTCATTTTTAATGTCACATCAGACTTAGATTTTATGGTTGCTTTGTCTGATAATATGTACTATGTGTTCCAAGTTTTATTGGTACTTATTCTGGGAACTATAGCTACAATTGCTTTTGTCAAAAGTGAACATTGGAAAGAGTGTGGTCGTTTCCAGTTTCGTTGGTCTTACCTAGGTGTTTTCCTTCTTTCTTTTTTCTTATTGTTCGTGTGGGCAAATCTAACAACCTATATCTTTCCTCGTACCCAGAACGGAAGTGTAGTCGTGGAGGTAGCCACCAGTTTAACAGGAACTAGCTATTTTGTTACGCGAATACTTTATACTAGTATTATCGCACCTGTATCAGAAGAGGTTGTTTGTCGTGGCTTTTTGATGACAAGTTTATCTAAAGTTAAAAGATACTATCTTGATGTTCTTGTTTCTGCTGCCATATTTGGCGCTATGCATGTTTTGCAGTATGGTTGGATAACGACAGATTTCATAAAGTATTTTGGAATGGGCTTGATATTTTGTATGATGTTTCGTTACACTCGCTCCATCTATTGGGCTATAGCTCTGCATGCTTCATGGAATAGTTTCTTACTCATTGTTACTTTATTGGTATTTGGATATTAGAAAGGTGATATATGAAAAAGTTAATTCGAAGCAACCACTTTTTTTATAGCAATCCTACTTGTCATTGCTTATCAGTACCTTAGTGGTCTGGTTTTATCTAGCGACTTTGCTCTTGGTCTATCTGACTTTGCCTACTATTTGTCGGATATGATGTTGAATTTTCTTGTAGTTCTTCTTGCTTTTTTTGCTATGACTAAGTCAGGGAGATGGCAACAAATCAATAGTAGAAAGTTTAAAGGGTCCTATCTTTTCTATTCTTTTCTAGCTCTTCTTGCTTTTGTTATTTGGAATTTTGTTACATTTTTTATTTTTCCACCTACTCGAAATGAAATTTCTTATCAACATGCTGCTCCTACTTTTACAGGAGCTACGGCATTTTTGATGTATTTTTTTTATCCTGTTATTGCAGGCCCCATTTTTGAAGAGATGATTTATCGTGGATTAGTGATGACTGCTCTGGAAAAAGGGAAGAAATGGGGACTGGATGTACTCGGATCAGCTATATTATTTGGAATCTTGCACATTAGTAGTCATGGTTGGGTCTTGACAGACTTTGTCTACTATATGGGTGGCGGCCTTATATTTGCAGTCTTATTTAGAGTAACAAAGTCAATTTATTGGCCTATTGGATTGCATATAGTCTACAATGGCATTGGTCAGCTTTTGATGTTACTGTAATTTTGGTTGTTAGTAGTATCGTGGTCTATCCTTGGGGAAAGATTCCCATTTGAATTCAAAAAGGAGTTGTGATGAAAGTATTTCTTCAAAATAGAGATTTTAGGCAATTAACCATCAACCAGTGGATTTCAACGGTTGGGGATACGATTTTTTATCTGGCCTTTTTGAATTATGTGGCAGATGCATCTTTTGCCCCTTTGGCGATTTTACTGATCACGATTTCAGAAACCCTTCCTCAAGTTCTGCAAATCTTTCTGGGAGTTTTGGCGGATTTTCAACATCATCGTGTCCTAAAATATACAATGATTAGTTTTGCAAAATTTTTGCTTTACTCTATCGTTTCTTTATCACTTTCAGGGCAGTCCTTTTCCTTGTTATTAGTAGCATTTATTTGTCTGATTAACCTCTTATCTGACACATTGAGTTATTTTTCAGGCGCCATGCTCACTCCGATTTTCATTAGAATTATTGGGCAAGACCATCTGGCAGAAGCTATTGGATTTAAACAGTCAACTGTTAGTTTAGTGAAAACAATCAGTAATATTCTAGGAGGAGTCTTACTAGGTATTCTATCTATCCAGTCTATTTCCTTACTGAATGCTCTGACCTTTTTAATCGCATTTTTAGGTATTCTTTTCATAAAAACAGACCTCTTGAAAGTAGAAAAAACGATTAGCTATCAAGAAGGACTCTCTGTAAAATCCTTTTGCCAGCATCTGCTCCAATCATCAAAATTGATATGGAATATGAATAAGGTGCTCTTGGTTTTGTTTATTATCTCTATTAGTCAAGCAGTGATAAATGTTACAGTTCCTGTTTCTACTCTGTTTTTGAGGAATCAGCCCTTTTTGAATTTACAAACAGGTCAATCTCTTGCCTTGTTATCCACCCTTGAATTGTCAGCCCTTATTGTCGGAAGCCTTGTGAGTGGCTATCTGAAGAATACAATCTCCATAAAACTAGCCCTATATGCCTCGCTTATTATCCAATTACTCCTTTTAGTTGGCTTTGTGGCAGTTCGTTTTGACTGGATTCTTATCTTTAGTGCCTTGGATGCCTTTTTCGCAGGTATCCTCTCTCCTCGATTACAGGAACTCATTTTTAAACAAATACCTGAGGAGTCAATGGGAGCAGTTCAATCCTCTATCGGCGCCATTACAGTTGTTTTACCTAGCTTATTTACAATAGCTTTGGTAACCATTGCTACTAGCTTTGGAACTCTGGCAGTTAGCTTTGTTTTATTGCTATTTCTTCTAGCTGCCTTTATCATACTCTTGAATATCCGTGAAAACATTTAGCGAAGAATGTGTATATTATATGTTTGAGACTGGATTCCAGTCTGTTTATGATGGCTACAATCAGCAGACTGTTAAATTTTTGAGAAAGTTGCTTGACATTTTAGACCAATCGGTTTATAATTAAAAAATGTAGAGGTAAATACATGAGAAAAGAAGAAAAAACAAGACTACGAAGAGAGAAAATCATTACCGCTGCTTTGTTTGAATTTGCTACAAAAGGCTATCAAGGTTTTGTCATCAATGAACTTTGTAAAGTGGATGGTATTGCCAAAGGAGTTTTGTATCATAATTTTTCAGGGAAATCAGACCTCTATCTAACTTGGTTTCAGGATATGAACATCAATTATCACAGGTTTTGGATATGATGATTTATGGAATACTAGAGGAAGATTCCTCTAAAAAAGGAGAAAAATAATGTCGAAAATTTGGAAATGGTTGTTACTAATTGCGGGTATTTTTGCAGTTTTTGCAGGTTTTAATATGTTTGCACATCCTCTTATTAGCTTGGCTTCCATGACTTTCTTGTTTGCACTTGTATTTGCAGTTCAAGGGATTTCTGAGATTGTACAATACTTCAAATCAGAAGAAAAGCATGGCTGGAATTTATTTGGAGGAATTGTTACCCTCATCCTCGCTCTTACCTTATTCTCAGGTAGCTTTATTGAAATGGTAACATTTGTACCATTTATCATTTCTTTATGGGCCTTGACAAATGGTATTACAAAAACTATCGTTGGTTTCAAGGTTCGTAAGACGGATAAATCGGTAGGTACCCCTCTAGTTTGGATGGGGATTTTAGGAATCGTAGCAGGTTTAATCATGATGGGATACCCATTGATGACCGGTCTCTATATTAGTTACACCATTGCCTTTGTCTTTATTTATCAAGGTATTGTGGCAATTGTTCAATTCTTCAAGATTAAATAAGAATAAAATGGAGTCTGTCTGATTACAATCAGCAGACTTTTTTCTCTTTCCTGAATGTGTTATAATAGTCCATGCTGTGGCTGGAACTGATTCAGCCCATTTATTAAGACGATATGAGGAGAAAGATGAAAGAAAAAGGATTTTGGGAGGGGGTGCAGGCAGCCATGCCAACAGCCCTTGGTTATGTCAGTATCGGCCTGGCCTGTGGGATTATCGGTGCGCCCTATGTGACACCTGTTGAGATGGGCTTGATGAGCCTCTTTGTTTATGCTGGGAGCGCCCAGTTTGCCATGTTGGCCTTGATTGCGGTTCAGGCGCCCGTGGCAGCTATTGCTATGACGGTCTTTTTGATTAATTTGCGTCTCTTTTTGCTGAGCTTACACGCATCGACCTATTTCCGTCATACCAGTCTCTGGCAAAATATTGGTATGTCTAGTCTCTTGACAGATGAGACCTACGGCGTTTTGATGGGCGAATTGGCCCATACAGACAAGGTCAATCCGATGTGGATGCACGGAAACAATCTCAACAGCTATGTGGCTTGGTTTGTGGGAACAGTGGTTGGAACGGCTCTAGGTGGTCTGCTACCAAATCCAGAAATCTTTGGGCTAGACTTTGCTTTGGTTGGGATGTTTATCGGAATTTTTGCTTCGCAATTCCAGATTATGCAAAGACGGATTCCTGTCCGTAATCTGCTCATTATCCTAGCAGTTGTTGCGGTGTCCTTCTTTTTACTCTTGACAGTGGTGTCTCAGTCACTAGCTGTTCTGTTTGCGACGCTACTTGGTTGTACAATGGGGGTGGTATTAGATGGTCAGTAAGTATCTTTTATTAGCAGTTATTTTCTCTGGCTTGGTGACCTGGATTCCCCGTATGATTCCCTTCATCTTGGTCAAGTATAAGGGTTTGCCTGCGATCGTTGAGCGCTTTTTGAAGTTCTTGCCCGTTTCTATTATCTTTGCCTTGATTCTGTCAAGCGTAGTGACAGGTAAGGTTGGGAGTTTTCCTCAAATCAAATGGCTGGACTTCTTAGCCGTATTTCCAACAGCTTGGGTGGCCTTTCGTTACCGCAATCTAGTCGGAACAGTTCTCTTTGGAGTGATCTTAATTGCCGTCTTGCGTTTGGTCTTTTAAATCAGCCATAAAGAAAACCTATCACAGAGATAGATATCATATAATGGCGCAAATGGTCTTTTTCTGTTAAGATTATAAGGTATTCTATTTTGGAGGAAATGACATGAAAAAAATCGTTAAATACTCATCTCTTGCTGCCCTAGGGCTTGTTGCTGCAGGTGTACTAGCAGCTTGCTCAGGTGGTGCTAAGAAAGAGGGAGAAGCAGCTAGCAAGAAAGAAATTATCGTTGCAACTAATGCTACACCAAAACCATTCAACTATGAAGAAAATGGCGAATTGACTGGTTACGAAATTGAAGTGGTTCGCGCTATCTTTAAAGACTCTGACAAGTATGATGTCAAGTTTGAGAAGACAGAGTGGTCAGGAGTCTTTGCAGGACTTGATGCTGACCGTTACAATATGGCTGTTAGCAACATCAGCTACACTAAAGAACGTGCTGAAAAATACCTTTATGCAGCTCCAACTGCTAAAAACCCTAACGTTCTTGTAGTGAAAAAAGATGACCCTAGCATTAAATCGCTTGATGATATCGGTGGAAAATCAACAGAAGTTGTTCAAGGGACAACATCTGCTAAACAGCTAGAAGACTACAACAAACAACATTCAGATAATCCAACTGTCCTAAAGTATACTAAAGCGGACTTCCAACAAATCATGGGACGCTTGAGCGATGGCCAGTTTGACTATAAGATTTTTGATAAAATCGGTGTTGAAACAGTCATCAAAGACCAAGGTTTGGACAACTTGAAAGTTATTGAACTTCCAAGCGACCAACAACCTTACGTTTACCCACTTCTTGCTAAAGGTCAAGATGAGTTGAAATCATTTGTAGATAAACGTATCCAAGAACTCTACAAAGACGGAACGCTTGAAAAGTTGTCTAAACAATTCTTCGGAGACACTTACCTACCAGCAGAAGCTGATATTAAATAATTTTTTGAAATCATCCATTCTGAATAAGGTGGATGATTTCTCAGTTTTTAAGGATATAGTTTTAAACTATATATCTGACTATCTAATAACAATTTGTGAAATCAAATAAATTGTGAGATACTAGTACGGTATTATTTTTAAGGAGAAAGAATCATGAAAATCAAAAAATGGCTTGGTGTAGCAGCTCTTGCTACAGTCGCAGGTTTGGCTCTTGCAGCTTGCGGAAACTCAGAAAAGAAAGCAGACAATGCAACAACTATCAAAATCGCAACTGTTAACCGTAGCGGTTCTGAAGAAAAACGTTGGGACAAAATCCAAGAATTGGTTAAAAAAGATGGTATTACCTTGGAATTTACAGAGTTCACAGACTACTCACAACCAAACAAGGCAACTGCTGATGGCGAAGTAGATTTGAACGCTTTCCAACACTATAACTTCTTGAACAACTGGAACAAAGAAAACGGAAAAGACCTTGTAGCGATTGCAGATACTTACATCTCTCCAATCCGTCTTTACTCAGGTTTGAATGGAAGTGACAACAAGTACACTAAAGTAGAAGACATCCCAGCAAACGGAGAAATCGCTGTACCAAACGACGCTACAAACGAAAGTCGTGCACTTTACTTGCTTCAATCAGCTGGCTTGATTAAATTGGATGTTTCTGGAACTGCTCTTGCAACAGTTGCTAACATCAAAGAAAATCCAAAGAACTTGAAAATCACTGAATTGGATGCTAGCCAAACAGCTCGTTCATTGTCATCAGTTGACGCTGCCGTTGTAAACAATACCTTCGTTACAGAAGCAAAATTGGACTACAAGAAAGCACTTTTCAAAGAACAAGCTGATGAAAATTCAAAACAATGGTACAACATCATCGTTGCGAAAAAAGATTGGGAAACATCACCAAAAGCTGATGCTATCAAGAAAGTGATCGCAGCTTACCACACAGATGACGTGAAAAAAGTTATCGAAGAAACATCAGACGGTTTGGATCAACCAGTTTGGTAATAAGAAACAGGGAGGTGGGAGAGAAAATTCCACCTCTTGCTTTTGTATAGAGCATGGATTGTAAAGAAGACTATAGGTTCATAGAAAGGTAGAGAGAATATGGTTTTTCCTAGCGAACAAGAACAGATTGAAAAATTTGAAAAGGATCATGTAGCCCAGCATTATTTTGAGGTTTTGCGTACCTTGATTTCTAAGAAGTCGGTCTTTGCCCAACAGGTTGGACTTAAGGAAGTTGCCAACTATCTGGGTGAGATTTTCAAGCGTGTTGGGGCTGAAGTGGAGATTGATGAGACTTATACGGCGCCCTTTGTCATGGCACATTTCAAGAGTTCGCGTCCAGATGCCAAGACCCTGATTTTCTATAACCACTATGACACTGTGCCAGCGGATGGGGATCAGGTGTGGACAGAGGATCCCTTTACGCTTTCGGTCCGCAATGGCTTTATGTATGGGCGTGGGGTTGATGACGACAAGGGTCATATCACGGCTCGTTTGAGTGCTTTGAGAAAATACATGCAGCACCATGATGACCTGCCTGTCAATATCAGTTTTATCATGGAGGGAGCGGAGGAATCCGCTTCGACAGACCTAGATAAGTATCTAGAAAAGCATGCGGATAAACTCCGTGGTGCAGATTTGTTGGTCTGGGAACAAGGAACCAAAAATGCCTTGGAACAGCTGGAAATTTCTGGTGGAAATAAGGGGATTGTGACCTTTGATGCCAAGGTGAAAAGCGCTGATGTGGATATCCATTCTAGTTATGGTGGGGTTGTGGAATCAGCTCCCTGGTATCTCCTTCAAGCCATACAGTCTCTTCGTGCAGCAGATGGCCGTATCTTGGTTGAAGGTTTGTACGAAGAAGTTCAAGAGCCAAATGAACGTGAATTGGCCTTGGTGGGTACCTATGCCCAACGAAATCCAGGGGAAATCAGCCAGATTTATGGTTTGGAATTACCCCTTTTACAAGAGGACCGCGCAGCCTTTCTGAAACGTTTCTTTTTCGAGCCAGCCCTTAATATCGAAGGGATTCAGTCAGGTTACCAAGGACAAGGGGTTAAAACGATTTTACCAGCAGAAGCCAGTGCTAAGCTAGAGGTTCGTTTGGTTCCTGGTCTAGAACCGCATGATGTTCTGGAAAAAATTCGGAAACAGCTAGACAAAAATGGCTTTGATAAGGTAGAATTATACTATACCTTGGGAGAGATGAGCTATCGAAGCGATATGAGCGCACCAGCCATTCTCAATGTAATCGAGTTGGCCAAGAAATTCTATCCACAGGGCGTTTCAGTCTTGCCGACAACAGCGGGGACAGGGCCTATGCATACGGTCTTTGATGCCCTAGAGGTACCAATGGTGGCCTTCGGTCTAGGAAATGCTAATAGTCGAGACCACGGTGGGGATGAAAATGTGCGAATCGCCGATTATTACACCCATATTGAATTAGTAGAGGAGCTGATTAGAAGCTATGAGTAGAGATATTATCAAGTTAGATCAGATCGATGTGACTTTTCACCAAAAGAAGAGAACCATCACAGCGGTCAAGGATGTGACCATTCACATCCAAGAAGGGGATATCTACGGAATCGTTGGATATTCTGGAGCAGGGAAATCAACCCTTGTAAGGGTGATTAATCTCTTGCAAAAGCCATCTGCAGGGAAAATTACCATTGATGACGATGTGATTTTTGATGGCAAGGTGACCTTGACGGCCGAGCAGTTGCGTCGTAAACGTCAAGATATTGGAATGATTTTCCAGCATTTTAACCTGATGAGCCAAAAGACAGCAGAGGAGAATGTAGCCTTTGCCCTTAAACACTCTGGACTCAGCAAGGAAGAAAAGAAGGCTAAAGTAGCCAAGTTGTTGGACTTGGTTGGCTTGGCAGACCGTGCTGAAAACTACCCTTCACAACTATCTGGAGGGCAAAAACAGCGTGTAGCCATTGCGCGTGCCTTGGCCAATGATCCAAAAATCTTGATTTCAGACGAGTCAACTTCTGCCCTTGACCCTAAGACAACCAAGCAGATTTTGGCCTTGTTGCAAGATTTGAACCAAAAATTAGGCTTAACTGTTGTCTTGATTACGCATGAAATGCAGATTGTCAAAGACATTGCTAACCGTGTGGCAGTTATGCAGGATGGGCATTTGATTGAGGAGGGTAGTGTTCTTGAAATCTTCTCAGACCCTAAACAACCTTTGACTCAAGACTTTATCTCAACAGCTACAGGTATTGACGAAGCTATGGTCAAAATCGAGAAGCAAGAAATTGTGCAAAACCTGTCTGAAAATAGTCTCTTAGTGCAACTCAAGTATGCAGGTGCTTCAACAGACGAGCCACTTTTGAATGAATTGTACAAGCATTATCAAGTGACGGCGAATATCCTCTATGGAAATATCGAAATCCTCGATGGAACTCCTGTTGGAGAATTAGTTGTGGTCTTGTCAGGTGAAAAAGCAGCGCTAGCAGGTGCTCAAGAAGCCATTCGTCAAGCAGGCGTACAACTAAAAGTATTGAAGGGAGGACAGTAAGATGGAGTCATTGATTCAAACCTATTTGCCAAATGTCTATAAGATGGGCTGGGCTGGTCAAGCAGGCTGGGGGACAGCCATCTACCTAACTCTTTATATGACAGTTCTTTCCTTCATCATCGGAGGTTTCTTGGGGCTAGTTGCAGGTCTCTTCCTTGTCTTGACCGCGCCAGGTGGTGTCTTGGAAAATAAGGCTGTTTTCTGGATTTTGGATAAGATTACCTCTATTTTCCGTGCGGTGCCATTTATCATTCTCTTGGCAGTCTTGTCACCCTTCTCTCATCTAATCGTAGGAACAAGCATTGGTCCAAATGCGGCTATTGTACCCCTATCTTTTGCAGTCTTTGCCTTCTTTGCCCGTCAGGTGCAGGTTGTCTTGGCTGAATTGGATGGTGGTGTCATTGAGGCGGCTCAAGCTAGCGGAGCGACATTCTGGGATATCGTAGGTGTTTACCTATCAGAAGGTCTTCCAGATTTGATCCGTGTGACGACTGTGACCTTGATTTCCCTTGTTGGGGAAACAGCTATGGCGGGGGCAGTTGGAGCTGGTGGTATCGGTAACGTAGCTATCGCTTATGGATTTAACCGCTACAATCACGATGTGACGATTTTGGCAACCATTATTATCATTTTGATTATCTTTACAATCCAATTCTTGGGAGATTTCTTGACCAAGAAATTGAGCCATAAATAAAAATAGCTAGGACATCTGTACATCATTCATAAGAGTTGTCGTATAGCCAAGACTTAAAATTCTCTGTACTGGTTGCTATCAATCGTCGCTTTTATGAGTTAGAGAGTTAAGAATTGTGGGGAGTCAATATGCAAAATCTGGGAGAAGTTTTTAAAGAATTGAGAAAGAGTCGGAATGTATCTCTACAGGAGGCAACGGGAGGAGAGTTTACTTATTCCATGCTGAGCAAATTTGAGCGTGGAGAAGCAGACTTATCATCTATGAAATTGATTACTGCTTTAGATAACATCCACTCTGATTTGAATGAATTTATGTACTTGGTACGTGGTTTTTCTCAGAAAAAGGTTTTGGCTTTTCAAGAAAATCTCTGGGATCTATATGACAGAGAAGGGATTGATTCTCTCCATTCCTTGTATGAAGAGATGGCTCAAAAGTATAGATCAAGTGGTGAAAAGAGCTATCTTTTACAAATGATTCGTATCAAAAGCCTTCTTGTGTTTTTTGATTCAGAAATAAGAGCAACGGATGAAGAACTGACTTTTCTCTATGACTATTTTTTTACTATTGATATCTGGGGAAATTATGAATTGGAACTATTTTCAACGATTTCTACTTTGTTTCCTCTGCCCCTCTATTTTAAATATTCTAGGGAGATGTTGCAAAAGACGGATTTATTAGGCTCTTTACCTAGTAACAAAGTTGGTATTGACACCATTTTAATTAATGGACTCTTTAAAGCGATAGAGGAAAAGGATAAATTAAAAGCAGACTATTTTGTTTTTCAGATTGAAAAACGAGAATTGCCAGAATCTGAAGCTTATCTGAAAATCATTTATATGATTGCTAAAGGGTATTATGATACTATTTTTAATGTAGAAAATAAGGGTCTTGAAAAAATCCAGAGAGGCATTACAATCTTACAAGATTTAGAGTATGTAGGTGGTGCAAGATACTATGAAAACTATTTTGCAAATCAGCTTTCAAATAAAGATTTGTAATATATTCTCGTTACATCGACTGATGAAAAATAAATAGCCTTGTAGATGGATTGATAATTAGTAGTTTCTAGGCGCTAGAGTTTCTATTTTCAGAAAAAATATATTACAAAAAAGTGGGGAGCCCCGCTTTTTTTGTTAGACTGGATTCAATAGAATACTCTTTGAAATGTGAGAAAGGCCTGTTATGAAACTATTCTTAAGACATCATTTATTTAGAATACTGACCTTATCAAGGTTTTTGAGCTCAAGTGGAGCTTATATTTATAATCTGGTATTTATCGTTTATGCTGCGAGTCTACCCTTTAAAAATATAGCTGTATTTATGGCGAATATGATTACGATTTTACCTTTCCTATTTACTTTTTATGTTGGGATTAAGGCTGATCATACTCGGAATAAAGCAGGGACAATTATTTGGGTTGGTTGTGTGCAAAGTCTACTATTTCTTTTGATTGCTAGTGTGATTCATGACCAGAACTTCGTAACGTTTGCTATTATCTGTATGGTTAATATCTGTTCGGATATTTTATCAGATTATACAGCAGGACTTCGTATGCCGATTATCCAGCATAATATTTCGGAAGATAAGCTCTATGAAGCTTATTCCTTTACTCAGTTTGTTTCCTATTTATCAAATCTAGGAGGTCAAGCCTTAGGAGTGTGGCTACTCACAACAAGCCACCAAAATTTTTCTTTTGTTGCAATTGTGAATGCTGGCTTCTTTTTACTATCTTCTCTCATTTTGTTCAAAAATAGAAGAGAATTGACGCATTTGTCTGTAAGTGTAGAGGATAAGTCGATTAGTTTACTTCAACAAGTTAAGGCAATCTATGCGGACATGGATAATATATTTAGACAGAGAGAAAGTAAATCTTTGTTTAAAATAATTCTTGTCATTTTAGTGATGAATACTTTGGGAGGAGCAGTTGGAGGTATTTACCACTTTTATTTATTAGACCATACTATCTATCATCTCAGCTATGCTCAAGCTCTATTTTTAATTGAATGTGTTAGCTTGGGAGGAGCTATTCTTGGTAGCCTAACTCCTCATGATTATTTTGGGAAATTGTCTTTCTCAAGTTTGCTATCGCTCAATGCAATCCTGTTTGTATTACTTGCTACTGCTAATATTTTAGATTTTTCTCCTCTAGTAGGTGTTGCTTGCTTAGCTTTTGTCATGTATTTGATGTCGAAGTCAATGCCTAAATTAGATACTCTATTACTGTCTAATTTGAGCGCGGATGTATTAGCTCGAAGTAATAATCTCTTGAGTATGATTTTTTCCCTAACATTACCTTTGGGGATGTCTGTATTTTCCTTCTTAGCTTTGCAAGATATCAGGCTTTGTTGGTGGGTATTTTTGGTAGTGAGTGTGATAGGGTTGATTTTATCACTAGAAAAAAGAAGTTTTTCAGATAAAAAAGTTTAGCCTAGAAAGCTCAGGATTACTAGAAGATCTGTCGGATTTGATCCGTGTGACGACTGTGACCTTGATTTCCCTTGTTGGGGAAACAGCTATGGCTGGTGCGGTTGGAGCTGGTGGTATTGCTAACGTAGCCATCGCTTATGGATTTATACTCTTCAAAAATCAAATTCAAACCACGTCAGCGTTGCCTTGCCGTACTCAAGTACAGCCTGCGGCTAGCTTCCTAGTTTGCTCTTTGATTTTCATTGAGTATTAACCGCTACAATCACGATGTGACCATCTTGGCAACCATCATTATCATTTTGATTATCTTTGCAATCCAATTCTTGGGAGATTTCTTGACTAAGTCTTGAGTCATAAATAAAAAGAGCCGTGCGGCTCTTTTTATTTATCAGATTTTCTGTGCAAATTTTTTACTCAAGGCTTGTCCAATCAAGGCGCCAACTAGGGCTCCGATGACAACACTAGCGATAAATAGAAGGATGGTTCCAGGATTTGGTGCGACCATGATACGGTCGATATATTCTTGGGATTTTCCTCTTGCTAGAAGAGTAGCCATATAGGTTTGGGGCGCAATCCACATGAGTAAGATTGGACCAGTTGAACTAAAGGCGAAAATAATGAAAGAAAGCAAATTTTTTGTTTGGTCCTTGTATTTTCCTAAATGAGCTACTCCATCTGCTAGAAGACCACAGATAATTCCAGGAAGGAAGGCACCAGCACCGTGTTTGCTCCCCAAGAAAAAGAGGGCGATGACAAGGCCGATAGTGGTAATGGCTCCAAAGCGCGGAACTTTTGCGACTAGAATCATATAGACGCTACCGCCGACAAGGGCAGTAAAGGCAGGTGCATAAAACATGTTTCCAGTTTGGTCAAGGAGATTGCCCAAAAGGACACCAATCCCCATGCAGAGGAAGTAAAGAACTGCAAAGAGCAGTGTAGTTAAGATAGATTTGTTCATGAATTGTCTCCTGATAATTTTCTCACAATTCTCATTGTACCACGGTTTGGTGGGATTGTAAATGGATAGTCTATGTTTTTGAAAACGCTTGAAATATGATATAATAGTTTCATAGTTATTTTTAGGAGGATATCATGGGGAGATTTTTAGACTTTGTCTTTAATCGTTTCTTTTTAGGGATGATTGCGACAGCCTTCTTTTGGCTATTAACATTGGCAGGAGGGATTATCCTTGGTCTAGCGCCGGCTAGTGCCACCTTGATGAGCCTGTATGCAGAACATGGTTATAGCTTTCGGGAATACAGTTTGAAGGAGGCGTGGTCTCTTTATAAGCAAAATTTCGTCTCAAGCAACCTGATTTTCTATAGCTTTTTAGGGGTGGATCTAGTTTTGGTCTATGGCCTGTATCTCTTGGTGCAATTGCCTCATCAGACTATTATTCATTTGATTGCGACCTTTTTGAATGTCCTAGTAGTTGCCCTGATCTTTTTGGCTTATACAGTATCTTTGAAATTACAAGTTTATTTTGATTTGTCCTATCGAAATAGTCTCAAACTATCCTTGATTGGCATATTTATGAGCTTAGCAGCTGTGGCCAAGGTTCTCCTTGGGACAGTGCTACTTGTGGCAATTGGTTACTATATGCCTGCCCTACTTTTCTTTGTAGGAATTGGGATGTGGCATTTCTTTATCAGTGATATGTTGGAACCGGTCTATGAAAGTATCCATGAAAAATTGGCGACAAAATAGAATGAAGCAGTTTTGGCTACATACGCTTCTAAGAACCTACAGTTCAGTTATGATGATTATTATTGCGAGTTTTGCAATCTTACTCTCTTACGCTGACTGGGATTCACGGGAAAAGGAAGCTCAAAGAGTAGCCCAACGTGTAACCACTCGAACAGTCGATGAGGTGGAGTATTATTATCGGGAGTCAGCCCAACTGGCGCAAGATTTAGTAGCCAATCAAGACCGGATACAAGGGGTTTATAAGTACTTTAGCTTGTCAACTTCTGAGTATTTTTATTGGCTATTGGAGCATCAAGCAGCTTCGTCAACTTCTATTTCTCTGTATGAAAACATTGATGATCTTTATGTCCAAAATGACTCTATAACGGGTGTTGCAATCGTCTTGCAGGATTTTAAAGAAGTTTATGTTTCAACAAGGGATAAAAGAAGTGGTCATGTCTTGCCTGCTGAGGCCTTTAAACCAGAGGCCAATAGTTTTGGCATTCCAGTTCTGGACCCAGCAACGGATCAATCTATAGGAGTGATTTACATCTCCTTGGATCCAGAAGTCTTATATCATGCCATTGACAATACCCGAGGTCATATCCCGATGGCTGTGACTGTGACATCACCATTTGATACGGAGATTTTTCATATTGGTGAGAGGGTCAATAGGTAACATGAGAACTGGTTTGTCGGTTTTACCTCTCATGGATATCAGGTTCAGGTGGCAGTTCCTAAAAACTTTGTTTTACAAGGAACAGTGGCTAGCTCTGCTTTGATTGTGGGCTTGAGCCTTCTCTTTATTGTCATTCTCTATCTGACTTTGAGGAAGACTTTTGCTAATTATCAAAAGCAGGTAGTGGACCTGGTGGATTCCATCCAAGCTATTGCCAAAGGACAAGAAGGTCTTCGCATTGATACGCTTGAAAAGGATCAGGAATTGCTCCTAATCTCGGAGACGACCAATGATATGTTGGATCGCTTGGAAAAGAATATCCATGATATTTATCAGTTAGAGCTTAGTCAAAAAGATGCCAATATGCGAGCCTTACAGGCTCAAATCAATCCTCATTTTATGTATAATACGCTGGAGTTCTTGCGCATGTATGCAGTTATGCAAAGTCAAGATGAGTTGGCAGATATCATTTATGAATTCAGTAGTCTCTTGCGTAACAATATTTCCGACGAGAGAGAGACCCTTCTCAAACAGGAATTAGAATTTTGTCGTAAATACAGCTATCTCTGCATGGTTCGCTATCCCAAGTCCATTGCCTATGGTTTCAAGATAGACCCAGAGCTAGAGAATATGAAAATTCCTAAGTTTACCTTGCAACCGCTGGTAGAAAACTATTTCGCGCATGGTGTTGACCACAGACGGACAGATAATGTGATTAGCATCAAGGCGCTTAAACAGGATGGTTTTGTAGAAATTTTAGTGGTCGATAATGGTCGTGGAATGTCGGTTGAAAAACTGACAAGTATTAGAGAAAAATTAAGTCAGAGACATTTTGAACACCAAGCCAGTTACAGTGATCAAAAGCAGTCTATCGGGATTGTCAATGTCCATGAGCGTTTTGTGCTCTATTTTGGGGACCGCTATGCCATTACTATAGAGTCTGCGGAGCAAGCAGGTGTTCAGTATCGTATTACAATTCAAGATGAGTAGAAAGGGAGAAAATGTATAAAGTATTATTAGTAGATGATGAGTACATGGTGACAGAAGGTCTGAAACGTTTGATTCCCTTTGATAAGTGGGATATGGAGGTCGTCGCAACAGCCAGTCATGCCGATGAAGCCCTAGAATATGTTCAGGAAAATCCTGTCGATGTGGTCATTTCCGATGTCAATATGCCCGATAAAACAGGGCTTGATATGATTCGGGAGATGAAAGAAATCTTACCAGATATTGCCTATATCCTTCTCTCGGGTTATCAGGAGTTTGATTATGTAAAAAGAGCCATGAACCTTAGTGTGGTGGACTATTTGGTCAAACCTGTTGATAAGGTAGAGTTGGGAAATCTGCTGGAGAAGATTGCAGGTCAGCTCGGCGAGAGAGGAAAGAAAAGTCAGACCCTTAGTCAAGATTTAGATGAGGCTGGATTTGTTAGTTATCTAGGAGGTGAGGAGAATTGGTGGATAGGCCTATCCAAGGAAAAACAAGGATCTTTTACCATTCCCTACTATGTCTTGGGTCAAGACTGGCAGATTTTTATTTCTGATAAACCCCTAGATGGTTTAGTCGTTACTCCCTTTGAAGCTCCTTATCAAGAACACTTTGAACGCTGGAAGTTGAATGCTGAGAAAGCCCTCTTTTACGGTTCTGTAAATCTACAACAGTCTGAGAGTCTCTTTGCCTATTACGAACCGATTTATAGGGTTATCATTCAGGGGAACCTCAATCAAATCGTGGAAGAGTTAAACCTCTTGGAGAAGGTGGTTCTTGAAAATACGCCGCGTGTTCCCATTACCAAACAGCTTTTTATCCAGTTTATCATGGATGTCTTTCATTTGTTTGAACATCTAAAGGCTGATGATTTGACGGATATTGTCAAAACGATTCATGCTATTCAAACCTTCGATGAATTGGTTCCTTATATCAAGGAAACTCTGACTCGATTCTTTGGACAATATCGGATGAATGAAAATGTGGTTAGTGTGCTAGAAGTCATTGGGCGTGATTATCAGAAAGAACTTTCCTTCAAGGATATCAGTAAGGATCTCTTTATCAATCCTGTCTATCTGGGACAGTTGATTAAGCGAGAAACCAATTCGACCTTCGCAGAGTTACTAAACAAACAGCGCATTAAGGCTGCCCAACAGCTCTTGCTTTCAACTAGTGACAGCATCGAAGATATTTGTTATGCTGTTGGTTACAGTAATGTTGGATATTTCTATAAAGTGTTCCGAAAATTGTGCGGAAAATCGCCAAAAGCCTACCGAAAACAGGTAGAAACGACATTATAAAATTTGTATCCCTTTACAAAAAGTGCTATAATATCAATAATAATATCAGGAGGTTCTATTATGAAAAAGAAACCAATTTATCTATGGGTCTTGCTAATCTTGTCTGCTCTTATTTCAGCTATGTCTCTGTTTGGAATGTTGAGTCCCTTGCCTAGCAAAGAAGTCCTTCGTGCTAAACAGTCACATGTTGCAGGACTTAGTGCCCAGCAATTAGAAGACAACATCAATTACACCTATAGAGTAGCAGAATCATCTCATTCTATTTTTAATATGGCCTTGATTGTACTGTCTGCTATTTTAGTTGTAGTAGCGATTGTCTTCCTTATTCGTAAAAATTTGCAATATGCAAACTATACTTATGTCGGCTATGTTTTGCTAGCCATTATTGGTTCGATTTATGGCTATGTTAGTTTACAAGACGCTGTGCAGTTAGTTCACGATGAGACCATGCGTTTAGGGATAAGTGTTATTTCACAAGCCGTTAGCATTTTCTATATCGTCATCAATGTTCTTTTCTTAGCCCTTGTCTTCTATAAGATGTGGCGTCAACAGAAAGCCTTGGCGGAAGAAGAGGAAACAGAAGATCTTGCTTAAGTATTGACAAAAAAGAGCTATCAAGTTACAATCTTGGTAGTTCTTTTTCGATTAAAAATAAAATCATGGAGGAAAATATGAAGACAATTTCTTTAGTTTATATTAGTTTGAGTGGCAATACTGAGAGTTTTGTGACGCGCTTGAAAGACTATCTCTTGTCCCAGTACGAGGGAATTGAGGTTCAAAAGATTCATATCAAGGATTTGGTCAAGGAAGGTCACGATTTCTATGAAATGGACCACCCTTACGTCGCCTTTCTACCGACCTACCTTGAAGGTGGGAATGGCGTGGATAATGGAGATGTAGAGATTTTGACGACATCAGTGGGGGATTTTATCGCCTATGGTGACAATGCTAGTAAGTGTTTTGGCGTGGTTGGCTCAGGAAATCGTAACTTTAATAACCAATACTGCCTGACAGCTAAGCAATACAGCCAACGCTTTGGTTTCCCTGTCTTGGCTGACTTTGAAATGCGAGGCATGCTGGAAGATATCAAACGTGTCGCAGCGATTATCGCAGATTTGTATGAGTTGGAAAGGGAGAATTAATACTCAATATAAGAGGTGGTTGAAGTTGTTCAACTGCTTTTTGAGTATAAACAGTCTTTGAGAACGTAAAAAAGCATAAGTTCAGGTATTCAAAACCTTGTTCTTATGCCTTTTAGCATAGAAATATTGACTGAATTTTTTCTTGATATTCTCCGAAAATCTCTTCAAACTACGTCAACGTTTCCTTGCCGTATATATGTTACAGACTTCGTCAGTCTTATCTACAACCTCAAAACAGTGTTTTGAGCAACCTGCGGCTAGTTTTTTCTTTGCTCTTTGATTTTCATTGAGTATGAAATGAAACCTTATCTTCATCTAGAGCTTGTTAGTTATCCTGCTTTTCCGATTGCGAGTGCATAGATAAAGAAGATGGCGAAACCAAAGAGGAAAATCAATCCTGCAATGGCAAGGTGTTTGAGCCAAGAAGGAAGATTTTTGTTTTCACGCGTTACCAAGGCGTAATTCAAAAGAGCAAAGAATGGTGTTGTCAGGAAAGAGCCAATCATGGCAAAGCGGAGCATGGTTGACACCTGACCAGCGAAGAATTTGATAATGACGATACCGATGATAGTAGTGATGGTCATCCAGATGTTCAAAGATTTACTATTGTCCTCTTTTTGACGGATTAGCAGTCGGAGAGATTCCTGATTAACGCGAGAATAGCCATCGATAACAGTGATAACTGTTCCAAAGATACACAGGAAAGCAATAAAGGTAATCAAGTAACGGGACCATTCACCAAGAACAGAGGCATACATGCCCACGAATTGAGAGATGTATTTGGCTGAAGCAGCTTCAACCGCCTGCCCTGTAGGATATTGAATCAATGCTCCCAGTGCTACAAAGAACACAGCTAGGATAGCCGTTCCAATGTAACCAACGTTAAAGTCAAATAGAGCGTCCTCTGTATTAAAGTTGACGGTCTTTTTCTTTTCAGCAGACCAAAGTGAATTGATAGCTGAAATTTCAATAGGAGCCGGCATCCACCCTAAGAGGGAAACGATGAAGGGTAGAGCTGCCATTTGCCAAGGTGTTTTCTCGACAAAATTAGAACTGTATTCTGGATGTTTAATCGCCGCGATGATAACTGCAAGAACAGTTGCAATGGTCAAAGCAGACATTATCCATTTTGCCATGCCGTCTAAGAGTTTGTAGCCTCCAAAGAGTAACATAGCCCAAATGATTGCAACGAGAATGAGGGACCACTGAGTGATGCTAAGCCCAATCATTGGGAAGGCACTGGCGATGATAGCTGAGCACAGAATAGCAACACCAGCTGTGTTGACCATAGCCGAAAAGACATTGAGAATAAAGAAAATCCAGAGATAGAGTTTTCCTTTTTCGGCATAACCTTCAACCAAAGTCTTTCCAGTATCAGCTGTGTATTCAGCACCAAAACGGAAAAATGGATATTTAAAGACATTGGCTAAGATGACCAAGAAAAGTAGAGACCAACCGTAAGAACCTCCAGCTTGAGTTGAGGATACAATATGGGAACCTCCAACAGCGGCAGAAGCCATTAGGATTCCCGGTCCCATTGCTTTTAGTTTACTTGCCCAGGTGGATTGATTTAACGAAATAGCTTGTGACATGATAGATACTCCTTTTTGAATTTTCAGAATAATCTGGATATATAATCTATATTCTACAAAAAACTTTGAAAAAATGCAAGATGATTTTGAAAAAAGATAGAAAATTACAGAAAATTTACAGAGAAGGTCTGAAAATAACTGCTATGATAGCAAGGTACAGCAGGGTAAAGAAAAACCGAGAAGTTTCTTTCTCGGATTTGCTTATTATGAGGTTCCTATTTTCTATGCTCCAAGAGTTGATTGATATGGTCTACTTTTTTTGATGCTCTTTTATAGGAAATAGTCCAAATGATGAGGTAGACAATCGCAAACTCGATAATGAGTTGGAGATAGAAAATCCAGTGGAAGGGGAACCAACCTGCTAGGGTTGCTAGTGGGATAAAGCCTACTAGCATGAGGAAAAAATGAGTCAGAGTCGCACGGAGTAAGCTCCAGTCACGCTTGAACAAGCTATTGCCAAAACTAAAGAGAATGCCGATGGCTGCCCAGATAAGTGTGCAGTAGAGCAAGACCAAGGCACCGTGAACTTGATGTTGAGTCATCATTTGTCCGATGAGAGAGTCGGAACTTAACGGGGCGTAGGTACTTGGTGCATAAATGAGTGAAAAGATGATAGAGAGGATGAGACCGATGAGGACACCAGTAGCTGCGTCGTGGAAGATTTGTTTTTTCATAGTTCTAATTTCTCCTTGATGGTTTTTAGGTAACGGCGTGAAGAGTAGGTGAAGCTTTCGTTTTTCAAGAAAATTTCTACCAGACCGTTGGGGGTGAGCTTGAGATGAGAAATGGAGTTGATATTGATGATTTCTGATTGGGAAATTTGGATAAAATTGCTTGGCAAAAGTTCAAGGACCTGATAGAGTCGTAAGTCAATGGTGTAGGTCTGACTAGCTGTTTCTGCTAGAACCTTCCGATTCTCGATATAGAAGCGCTGAATCTTGCCAATCTCAACGAGATAGACCTGATTATCGATTTTCCCTTTGATTTTTTCTGTTCGATCCAGATTTTCTGCAAACTCGATGACTTTCTGGACTTTTTCGGTTTCTTGAGGTGCTTGGACAATCAGTTTTTCCTCCTTGTAAGTCTCACTAATCTGTAGTTCTACTTTCATAAATTTCTCTCCTTGTTTTTCATACAAAATTGTGATCACTTCTTGTACACCTTTATTAAACACTATTTTACGATACCTGACAAGGGACTTTGTTTATGTGGAGGGATTTGGCTCCTATGTGGTGCTTGCTTTTCTGTCCTTTCTGAAATATGGTATAATAGCACTAATCAATTTCTAGGAAAATAGATACGGAAAGGGGCTGAAAGATGTCTCATATTATTGAATTGCCAGAGGTGCTGGCAAACCAGATCGCGGCTGGAGAGGTTATCGAGCGTCCAGCTAGCGTTGTTAAGGAGCTAGTAGAAAACGCCATTGACGCGGGCTCTAGTCAGATTATCATTGAGATTGAGGAAGCTGGTCTCAAGAAAATCCAAATCACAGATAATGGTCATGGAATTGCCCACGATGAGGTGGAATTGGCCCTGCGCCGCCATGCGACTAGTAAGATAAAAAATCAAGCAGACCTCTTTCGAATTCGGACGCTTGGTTTTCGTGGTGAAGCCTTGCCTTCTATCGCTTCTGTTAGTGTTCTGACTCTGTTAACGGCGGTGGATGGTGCAAGTCATGGGACTAAGTTAGTCGCGCGTGGAGGAGAAGTAGAAGAAGTCATCCCAGCGACTAGTCCTGTGGGAACCAAGGTTTGTGTGGAGGACCTCTTTTTCAACACGCCTGCCCGCCTCAAATATATGAAGAGCCAGCAAGCGGAGCTGTCTCATATCATTGATATCGTCAACCGTCTGGGCTTGGCCCATCCTGAGATTTCTTTCAGCTTGATTAGTGACGGTAAGGAAATGACGCGAACAGCTGGGACTGGGCAACTGCGCCAAGCAATCGCAGGGATTTACGGTTTGGCCAGTGCCAAGAAGATGATTGAAATTGAGAATTCTGATCTAGATTTCGAGATTTCAGGCTTTGTTTCCCTGCCTGAGTTAACTAGAGCCAACCGAAACTATATCAGCCTCTTCATCAATGGCCGTTATATCAAGAACTTTCTACTCAATCGTGCTATTTTGGATGGTTACGGAAGCAAGCTTATGGTGGGCCGTTTTCCACTGGCTGTCATTCACATCCATATCGACCCTTATCTAGCGGATGTCAATGTGCATCCGACCAAGCAAGAAGTGCGGATTTCCAAGGAAAAAGAACTGATGACGCTGGTTTCAGAAGCTATTGCAAACAGTCTCAAGGAACAAACCTTGATTCCTGATGCCTTGGAAAATCTTGCCAAATCGACCGTGCGCAATCGTGAGAAGGTGGAGCAGACCATTCTCCCGCTCAAAGAAAATACGCTCTACTATGAGAAAACTGAGCCGACAAGACCTAGTCAAGCTGAGGTGGCTGATTATCAGGTTGAATTAACTGATGAAGGACAGGATTTGACTTTATTTGCTAAGGAAACCTTGGACCAGCTGACCAAGCCAGCAAAATTGCATTTTGCAGAGAGAAAACCTGCTAACTATGACCAACTAGATCATCCTGAGTTGGACCTTGCGAGTCTCGATAAGGCTTATGACAAGCTGGAGCGAGAAGAATCTTCAAGCTTCCCAGAGTTGGAATTTTTCGGGCAAATGCACGGGACTTATCTCTTTGCCCAGGGACGAGATGGGCTCTACATCATAGATCAGCATGCGGCTCAGGAACGAGTTAAGTATGAGGAATACCGTGAGAGCATTGGCAATGTTGACCAGAGCCAGCAGCAACTACTAGTACCCTATATCTTTGAATTTCCAGCGGATGATGCCCTTCGTCTCAAGGAAAGAATGGCACTTTTAGAGGAAGTGGGCGTCTTTCTAGCAGAGTACGGAGAAAATCAATTCATCTTACGTGAACATCCTATTTGGATGGCAGAAGAAGAGATTGAATCAGGCATCTATGAAATGTGTGACATGCTCCTTTTGACCAAGGAAGTTTCTATCAAGAAATACCGAGCAGAGTTGGCTATTATGATGTCCTGCAAACGGTCTATCAAGGCCAACCATCGTATTGATGATCATTCAGCTAGACAACTCCTCTATCAGCTTTCTCAGTGTGACAATCCCTATAACTGTCCCCACGGACGTCCTGTTTTAGTGCATTTTACCAAGTCAGATATGGAAAAGATGTTCCGACGTATTCAGGAAAATCACACCAGTCTCCGTGAGTTGGGGAAATATTAAACTAAAAGGAAAACTATGTACGAATATTTAAAAGGAATCATTACCAAAATCACTGCCAAATACATTGTTCTTGAAACCAATGGTATTGGTTATATCCTGCATGTGGCCAATCCTTATGCTTATTCAGGTCAGGTTAACCAAGAAGCTCAAATTTATGTGCATCAGGTTGTGCGTGAGGATGCTCATCTGCTTTATGGATTTCGCTCAGAAGACGAGAAAAAGCTCTTTCTCAGTCTGATTTCGGTATCTGGGATTGGTCCTGTATCAGCTCTTGCTATTATCGCTGCTGATGACAATGCTGGCTTGGTTCAAGCCATTGAAACCAAGAACATCACCTACTTGACTAAGTTCCCTAAAATTGGCAAGAAAACAGCCCAGCAAATGGTGCTGGACTTGGAAGGCAAGGTAGTAGTTGCAGGAGATGACCTTCCTGCCAAGGTGGCAGTGCAAACCAGCGCTGAAAACCAAGAACTGGAAGAAGCCATGGAAGCTATGTTGGCGCTGGGCTACAAGGCAACCGAACTTAAGAAAATCAAGAAATTCTTTGAAGGAACGACAGATACAGCTGAGAACTATATCAAGTCGGCCCTTAAAATGTTGGTCAAATAGGAGCAGAGCATGACAAAACGTTGTTCGTGGGTCAAGATGACCAATCCTCTCTATATCGCCTATCATGATGAGGAGTGGGGCCAGCCCCTCCATGATGACCAAACATTGTTTGAGTTATTGTGCATGGAAACCTATCAGGCAGGCCTGTCTTGGGAAACGGTGCTCAACAAACGCCAAGCTTTCCGAGAAGCCTTTCATGGCTATCAAATTCAAGCGGTGGCAGACATGACCGACACCGAGTTGGAAGCCTTGCTGGAGAATCCAGCCATCATTCGGAATAGAGCCAAGATTTTTGCTACACGCGCTAACGCCCAAGCATTTTTACGACTACAGGAAGAATATGGCTCTTTTGATGCCTATCTTTGGTCTTTTGTTGAAGGGAAAACAATCGTTAACGATGTTCCCGATTACCGCCAAGCCCCAGCTAAAACACCCTTGTCTGAGAAATTGGCCAAAAATCTCAAAAAAAGAGGTTTCAAGTTCACAGGCCCAGTCGCCGTCTTGTCTTTTCTACAGGCTGCAGGACTAGTTGATGACCACGAGAATGATTGTGAATGGAAAAGCAGGAATTAGTGTGTACAGGTAACTAGCATATCTGAGAATATAGAAAAAAGCTGAGAAATTTTTCCCAGCTTTTTATATATACTATTAGATTTGTTAGAGTGAAGTCAAAAAAGTGATTCCACCTAAAATAACACCAGCTGAATTTGGAATGATTAGTATCCAATCCTTCTTAGGTTCCTTTGTCCATCCATAAATAACCCAGATTAAGCAAGATATAGCAGCTGATAAAGGTTGAAATGGTTGAGCTTTATTTCCCTGTAAATTAGCGATAATTTGAGGTATGTAGGCAATAAATACTATAATTCCAATAAAGGCACCAATAGAACCTACGATTCGATTAATTTTTTGTTTTGTCATATACACCTCCTTCAAAAGGATATCATAGAAATTAGCGAAATGCAATAAATTCAGATACAAATTGTAACGAAAACGAATACAAAAGCACAAAAATAGAGAAACTATTTATTTTTTGTTATAGTCAAAGCGAATGATTTGCTCCTTTGCATCTACATAGGCGTGAACTCCGAAGGGTACAATTGCTCTTGGAGTTGCGTGGCCGACATTTAGATTATAGATAATCGGGATATTGCTGTCAATAATATCCAATAGTGCCTCTTTATAGTCGTCATAGAAAGTTTCATCCATAGGTTTTCCGACCAAGAGTCCACTGATGACCTCGAATATACCAGTGTCTTTTAAAGTCCGCAACATATTTTTGAAGTCTTCCAGCTCAGGCTTTTCTTCGCTTGTTTCTAGCAAGAGGATTTTTCCTTCCCAGTCTGACAAGTCAGGGAAAAGTTTGTATTTTTGGCAGAGCTCCGTGCTATCTGCGTATCGAGAGTTGTCAAAGATATCGTAGAGGGATTCGAGGCAACCACCGAGGATTTTTCCCTCGAACTGGGCATTTCCCCGCAACAGCTCGAAACCAGTATTTGCATGACTGACACGAGGTGTCCCCAGAGCCTTGGGACTGAAGTCAGTCCTTTCATCATACCAAACGTCACTAGGGCGGATTTCTGAGATTCTTCCCGTCTCAATCAATTCTTTAAAGTAGTGGAGGCTATAGGTCAGCACTTCCTTGTCCAATTCACAAATGTCTGCTAAAAAGGATTGACCATAAAAAGTTTTAACACCTAGTTTATGCAACATGAGATGGTTCATGGTTGTATCCGAGAAGCCAAGAAAAATTTTTTGTTTGATAACCTTTTGTAGTTGGTCATTTTCAAAAAGATAAGGTAGTAAGCGATAGGTATCGTCTCCACCGATGGCGCATAGGATCATGTCGATGCTATCATCAGAAAAGGCATGCATCAAATCCTCTGCACGAGCTTCAGGATGGTCCTTGATAAAGTCTAATCCTTTTAGCGAATGAGGCAAAAAGGTAGGATTGAGTCCTAGATCCTTGAGACGTTGGGCACCCAAGTCCACTTCGTGTTTGACAAAGTCTTCTCCGATAATGCCACTAGATAAACTAACAATACCAATAGTAGAAACCATATCTTATCCTCCTAGAAATAGATTGAGCCTATTTTATCACAAAAGATAAGAGAAAGCTATGTGGGATTTCAGAAGAATGCTTTTAAATCAAGAAAGTAGTAAAAAAGCAACCGCACCTGCAGTTGCTTTTATCATTCTCTTAATAGCGTGTTGGCCCTGCACTTGCGCTGCGGATGTTCAAGCGTTTCTTGAGATAGAAGCGAAGGGCTAGGAGGACTGCTCCGATAATAGCTAGTGGCAATGGAGCAAGTACTGGGTTAAGGCTAGCTGGTAGGAAGCTTGTTGCAAAGAAAACAAGCAACCAAAGGAACATAGAAGCTAGGATAACCAGTACAGATTTCCAGAAAGGTGGACGTTGACTGCGGTCCATATCTGGTCCATAGTATTGGTAAACAAAGTAGTACATCAAGTAGAAGGCAAATCCACCAACCAGTCCAACTAATAGGAGGGTAATCAAACCGTAACCGATAGCTTGATCTGCTGAGAAGAAGGTTGTGAGGGCGCTGACGAGGGCAAAGAGACTAGTGATGAAAAGAGCTGAGTCCATAATCATGAGTTTTGGATCATCATTTTCTTTTGGGTGCTCTTTTTCATATTGTTCTTTGACAGTAAAACTATGAGCCCAATGAGTTGGTGCGCCATAGAGGGAACGAGCAGTCGTACCCTTGGCTTGCTCTTCAAGGATTTGGGGAATAACTTCCTCAAAAATAGCCTTGATTTCAGCGTCTGTTTTTCCATCTTTGATGAATTGTTGGGTAGCGATGTGGACAAATTCTTGGTTTTTCTTAGTTAATTTTTGTAGATCAATCTGAGACATAGGAACTCCTCTTAGAACCATTTTTTATGGATGAGATAGAGAGTGAGCGAGACACTCATAGCAAAGGCGATAAAGACGATTAACCAAAAAGCATTTGGTTCACCGTTTAGGGGGATTTCATTATCCTTAAAGTTCATCCCGTAGGCAGAAAAGACCATGGTTGGGATGGACATGACGATGGTCACAAGGGCCAAGGTTTTCATGATGTTGTTCTGGTTGTTGGAAATGATAGAGGCGAAGGTCTCTGTCATAGAATGTAAGACGTTTCCATAAATGTCTGCCATCTCGATGGCCTGTTGAGTTTCAATCAGGGTATCTTCAAGCAGGTCCTCGTCTTCAAGGTATTTCTTGATATTGCTGGTTGAGCTGGTCAATTTCTTAATCACGCGCTCATTTGTTTTGAGGGAGGCCTTGAAATAGACGATGGTTTTTTCCAATTCCATGAGCTCAATCAATTCTTCATTACGAGTTGATTGATGCAGTTGACTTTCGATTTGTTCACTCTTACGGTCGATTGAACGAAGGGCTGTTAGGTAAAGCTCTGCATTGCGATAAAGAATCTGGAAGATAAAACGCGAGCGCATGAAGGTGTAGAAATTACGCAAACGACGGTTGATAAAGACATCGAGGACTGGTAATGGTTCCAAACAAGTAGTGATAATGGTTTCCTCTGTGATGATAATACCAAGCGGGATGGTTACGTAGTAGGTGCGATTATTTCTTTCTTCTGTGACCGGCACGTCAACGATAATCAGGGTGTACTCGTCTTCAATGGTAATACGAGACATTTCTTCCGCATCGAGCGGTGCCCGAAGGTCAGCGATATCAATATCGAAGGCGTTAGCGATTTCGAGTGATTCATTTTGAGTCGGATTGACGAGATTGATCCAAGTACCCGGTTCAAGTGTATCGATCTCTTTAAATTCAGTTGTTGTAGAGAGAAAAACTTGTTTCATATCCCTTATCCTTTCTCATTTTTCAGATTTTTTCACACCGTACTATTATACTACAAAATCGGCCTTTTTCAAAATAAATCTAACAAAAATCCTGTTGCTATTGGATTTTTACTTTGTCTTGAAATGTTGATTTTTAAATTTGCTCCCCTTTTTGCTCCCCCTATAGTGCTTTTAGTGCAGTTTCGTAGAATGATACTGCTTTTTTTGCGTTCTCTTTTGAGAGGTGGCTATATATATCCATGGTCATTGATAAAGTGGAATGACCTAGGCGGTACTGGAGTTCCTTGTATGGTATTCCAGAGTTAAGCAAGAGACTAGCGTGAGTGTGACGGAATCCATGAAAGCCAATGTTAGGAACATCAGCACGCTTAAAATGTGTTTGCAATCTTCTTTTAAGTCTTGAACTGCTAGGATACTCATGAATGAAATCAGAAAATACTACACTTTCACGTTGTCCTATCTTCCAAGCCTCTTTAGTTTGGCGTAGTTTGTACTGCTTCAGCATGCTAACAGTCGCTTGATCTATATCTATATCCCGATAACTAGACTTTGACTTTGGGCTATTGATTTCTAAATCCCGATTTAGTGTTTTGGTAATATGCACAACGGCATTATCTAAGTCAATATCAGACCAGGAAAGGGCTAAAGCTTCATTGATACGGCAACCAGTAGCCAATAGGAACTTATAGAGCATCGTCTCATAGTAATAACGGTATCTATGAGTATCTAAATTATCGAGATAACCAAGAAATTTTTTTAGTTCTTGATTTTCAAAGTGCTTTACTTTTTTCCGCTTTGCTTTCTGAGTGTTACGAGGTAAAACAACATCACGCGCAGGATTGGACGGTATAGCCTGCATGGTTACGCCATACTGTAAGATACGTTTGTTTAAAGCGTGTATCTTGTCATAATGTAGAAAAGCCCCTTTTTCCCCTCTATTAGTCTTGTCAGCAAGTTCGTTGATAATTGACTGGATAAGTGGAGTAGTGAGCTTATCGAGCTTGTAAGCCCCGAAAATAGGCAGTATATGATTATCAATTAACTTTCTAACATTGCCTTGAGTGTTTGGCTTAACCGTATTCTTATAACTTTCTAACCAGAGATTGGCTAATTCTTGATAGTTTTTTATGGTGCTAGCCTTTTGTCTAGTAGACCCTGCTTTCTGAAAAGCAATTTTTTCTTGAGTAGCTTTCTGCTTAACTTCCTTTTGTGTCCGCCCTGTTACCTTAGTTTTAACTTTCTTTCCTGTTACCTGGTCAACTCCTAGATATACATTAGCACGATAGACTTTACTACCGTCTTTTTAGCACGATAGACTTTACTACCGTCTTTTTTTATAACTTCAGTTATTTTCATGATGATAAACCTTTCTAAAATACATCAGCAGGCAAGCCATTATCAAAAAGGTTTTATATCATGCTAGGGCTTCATAGTTTGCCCTGTATTCGATTTTAAATAGTCAGACGGTAAATAATACCAGAGTTGGAAACAAGGCGGATATGGGGCTAATATGGGCTTGTTTATAGTAAACAGGCCTATGTTTAAAGTTTTTAATCGTCAGTTAGCTGTTTTAAAGTTTTTTCAAAGTCCGAGTTTATCTTTTGAGTTTTGTTGAATAGTTGGTATTCTGCTTTTGCTTTATCTTTCGCAACCTTGGAAGTGATTTTTCCATGACCTTCTAAAATATCGTATTCTTGGAAAGTCAAAAAGCGGTCAATGCTTTGGGCTAGTTGTTGCATTGTCTGAGCTTTTCGCTGTTCTATCTGTCTTTCCAGGTAATCAAAATAGCTAGATATTCCTCTTTCAAGGGAACGGATTTCTGTTTCTGAAAGGTAATTCTTTGCTATTTGGGTATCTGCTTGCAGTATGCGACCGTTAGGGGAGTTTTTCCATGTTGTAAGTCCCATGTTGTCTTTTGTGTGGTCTGCTTTCGTGTAGATAATTTCCGCAGCAGTTTGGCCAGTGATTGCATAATGAAACTTATTCTGTACATCAGCATAGAATTGCTTAGTCAACGTACTTTGTGGGTCATAGTCGATAGAGATTTCAGCAAAGATATCTGTAATCTGTAACCATATACGGCGTTCACTAGCCCGGATAGAGCGCACGCGCTCCAACAGCTCACGGAAATAGTCTTTTTCCAGCAAGTTTTCGCCTTGTTTCAGACGGTTGTCATCCATGGCGAACCCTTTTATCATGTACTCACGAAGTACCGAAGTAGCCCACTGTCTAAATCTCGTAGCTTTTTGGGAATTGACACGGTAACCAACGGAAATGATGGCATCAAGGTTGTAGTAGCTGACATTCTTAGTTTGGGTTTTATCAGCAATTGCACCGTGTTTTGTGGTTATTTCCATTTTGGAAACAACCACCCTTTCTTCTAATTCTCCCTCTTCAAAGATATTTTTTAAGTGCTTACTAATTGCAGGAACACCGACATCGAAAAGTCTAGCCATTTCTTTCTGACTAGCCCAGATAGTTTCGCCTTTGATGATGACACTAGCTGTCTCGCTATCGTTGTCAGCGGTATAGATTAAAAATTGTAATTCGTTCATGAGATCCTTTCTAAAACATTGTGAGTAGTTGACTTTTGTTGACATCAACAAAATTAGTAGATATGGGGCTTATATGGGCTTGAAGCTCGAGAATCCACGCGCTTCAGGATTGTTGAACATTGTGGCGCGTGGATATGGTGTAAGTCGCTTTTTAAGTGCAAGAGTTGTATAATAATGTTGTAAATACCTAACCTTTCGCTTATTTTCAGTTAGGTACTATCAGACAAGTTGGCAGTAGCTAGCTTGTCTTTTTTTGTTGCTATTTGTCAATTTTGCCCATTTTTGCGATTTAGTCTGTAAAATTGGCTTTCTATTCTTCAATTTCCCCTGTTTTTGCACAATAGACCATGAAAAAGGGGGTATTCGTTTAGCAAAAGAGGGGCTGAGATTAACCTTAAGCGTCTGAATGAGATAATTCTAGATTTTGAATTCTTTCCAGTATTTCACCTTCAAGCTCTGTTAATTTTTTTGATAAGTCCGGAATTTTTTGGGGATCTAGTCCGTGGATAATATATTCATTGTTATTATTTATATTGTTATTTAATATCACTTGCGTTTCTTTGAATGCTTGTGAAATGTTACGTTTTAATCTATCCAATACATAATAGTTGACTTCCTTAACATTTAACCATTTTTCTTTTACCGCAACGCTGTTTTGAGAAAAATGAATTAAAAATTGCTCTTTGTCTCTGAAAGAGTTAGAAGGATATTGTTTGTTAGGATTGAAATAAATATCATTCAATTCTGTCATAATAAAACGAGTCAATATATCGTCAATCCCGTCTTCTATAAGTTTTTTATAAAACTCTGATAGTTCGTGTCTAGCAATTTCATCTAAATTGTTGTGGAGAAAACGAGGGTCTAAATCTGATTTTTTTACATGCAAAAAATCAGCAAGTTTTTGAAGATTTCCAGCAGTTGGCATTGAACGACCTTTTACATATCCTGTCAAAGTGCTTTTAGGAATACCAAGAGCGTTATGTAAATCTACTTGCCTTATATTTTTTTCTTTCATAATTCTATTAAGATTTTCAGAAAAAAACTCTCTATTTTTTAAATCTTGAGGGCTATTTTTTGCCATGTTAAATCATCTCCTTTTTCTTAATTATAGCACAAATACATAGACGTAGTACGAAAAAAATAATATTTTTCTAAAAAACTATTGACATAGTACGAAAAAAAGCGTACACTATAACCAAGTCCAAAAGGAAAGGAGTTGCTAAATGGAACAGATAACGCTAAAAGCGGCACGTATTACGGCAGGTTTTACACTTCGTGAAGTTGGTAAAAAACTTAACCGAAGTTTTCAGACTATCGCAAAGTACGAAAAAGATAGTACTAAAATACCAATTGACTTATTGCAAGACTTGACCTCTCTTTATAATGTTTCGATGGACATTATTTTTTTAGGAGAAAGTACGAAAAAAAGCGTACAAAAATAGAAAGGCAGGCAAGCAATGAAGAGGAACTATACAAGGGTCATCGATGAAATGCGAACCACTCACGGGCTGAACTTGGTAGCTATTGGCCAACGAATAGGCATAGATCCCCGAACAGTTGGCAAGTGGGCACAGGGCAAGCATAAGCCCAACAAGGAAAGCAGAAAAAGACTAAATCAGTTATACAGAGAGGTTAAGAAAGACATGACAACACAGCAAAAAGATTTATGTGATTTTTTTGGGAACTTCTACCCCAAAGGAGAACAACATAACAAAAAGGAAGTTTTGGAAGTTGTAACAACTCAACGATTCGGATCTAAATATTTTGATGTTTATGGAGACATTCAAAATCCGTTATTTGTAGCGGTAGAGATTGCTGAGATGATTGAAATCCAAAACACCACAGATTTACTAAAACGGGTAGATGATGATGAAAAGCTGACCTATGTAATATCTAGGGCAGGTCAAAAAAGAGAAATGAATATGCTGACAGAGTTCGGAGTCTATGAAGTTTTATCGCAGTCACGCAAACCACTAGCAAAAGAGTTTAAAAAAGTGGTCAAGCACATTCTGAAAGAAATCCGACTAAACGGCTACTACATGGCTGGGGAATTGGTGGAAGAACCACAGACCACTATAAAAGCCCCTGACACGTTGGCAGAGGCAGAGCGGTATTATATCGACACACTAGCCAAAGCCATTGCAGAGGCTCAGAATATGGACGAGAAGAGCCGTCTGACAAGCAAGCTGACCAGATTTATGCAGGAGGTAGAACCACAATGGAACTAGTCTATATGGACGGTAAAAAAGAGCCGTATACATTAAGCAGTATTGTTGCAGAATGTGCAGACGTTAAGCACAGACATTTAAAAATTTTGCTGAATAAGCACCGAGAGGACTTTGAAAGCTTTGGAAAGGTGCAATTTAAAATTTCACCTTCAGAAAGTGGGCAAAATGTACGGGACTATATTTTAAATGAACAACAAGCAACATTGCTGATCACTTACTTACGAAATACAGAACCCGTAAAAGAGTTTAAGAAGAACCTAGTCAAAGCCTTCTTTGAAATGCGTGAGGAACTTTCTAAGTTTCGTATGCAGAGGGCGCTAGAAAAGCCAAAAAGAAAAACACTGCATGACAGTATTGAGACATGGACTAATGCACCCAAGCACGCGCATAGCACCATGAATAACCTGCTACTAAAAGCAGTAACCGACAGGAACGCTAAGCAGTTAAGGGAAGAACGTGGGGGCTATAATGGCATCGATAGCTTGACCAGTGACGAGCTGGAGCAATACCAGGCATTTGAGGACATGGTAATAGCCATGATCGGCTTGAATATGAGTTATCAAGAAATCAAAGCTATGGCATTCAGAAATAAAAAAACACGCCAAAGAAGCGCGTGAGAGCAACAAAAAAAGGCTTAGCAATAACCACACCGCAAAGCCTTTAACACTAACACTAAAACGAATTTAACAAAGCAGGCAAGCTATTATCAAAGAGGTTTTAGTAAGATTTATACCTAGATTATAGCATATTTAGGGCAATTTGACCATACGGAGAGCGCCAACTCTTAAAACTGGTACTTTCTCACGCTTTCAATTTGGCGAGTCTGAGCGTGAGGATATCGTCTATAAGAAACAACTCAAAAATCCCCACACTCAAATTTTGGTCGAGGAGAGTGTGAGGCATGTGGCAGGAAAACGGCATTAAAAAGCCCCATGCTCAGAAATTTGGCGACCGAGAGCATGAGGCTGTAGGCAAGAAAAACTGTATAAGAAACAACCATTCAAAATCCCCACACTCGCCATCGCAAAACTTTGAGTGTGAGGATATCCAGTATAGTAAAAAAGCATTAAAAAGCCATCAGGGCAATTACACAACATAGGAACAGAGGTAAAAGTATGGCAGAAACAACATACGAGATTTTAACTAGACGTATAGATAGAATTAATGCAGAAATGCGAGAAATTGGCGAAAAAAATGGGCTTAATAGCCTTTCGTTATTGGCAAGTCAGACAAAATCCATCAAAGAAGATTTATCCCGTTTACTTTGGATTGAACTTCCTGAATTGAATGACCGCCATAAAATCGAGGCAGTTTCTAAAAGCACTACGGGAATGTTTTTCCACCCTGGTATTTTTGAAATGGACGCTATGCGACAAGCCTTCTTTAAACGCCAAGCAAAGCACTTTTTTGACAACGAAGCAGAGCAACAGGCGTATATAGAGCATGCTGAAAAGGAGTATTTAGAGGCTACTGTAACCTTAAAAGATATTCTTTTTAACTCTAAAAATGGAACTCAGAGAGTAAATAAAAGTTGTCTTATAGAGAAGTTTGAGGAGGCAATGCAATGACACTGGACCTAGACAACATGACACAAGCAGAATTTGATGGACAAATGGCTGAAATCAAGGAGAGGAATCCGAACCTCTTCCAGTTTATTGCTGATTTTGTAGATAGAAAAGTAAGCACCGAAGAGGTGGACGAGTTCCTGAAGATGGAGCGAACTGATCAAGTGGACTATATCAAGAATTACAAAGCGAGGGCATGACATGAATGAATTAGATTTGACCAATACACAGGCGGTAATCTCTATGATGGTACTGATTGGCTTACTGCTTTATCTAAACCACCGAGACCGCAAAAAAAGCGCCCAATTTGAGCGAGAAAACCAACAGACGATAGAAACACCTAGCGAGGATTTAAACCCTGATTATGGGCGATATATCCAGCTTGCAGGGGTAAGAGTTTACGGAGGGATGAAATGAGTTACATAGTGAAGATATACCTTGATAGTGAAAAAATACCAGATGAACCTTATTTTACTAAAGATATTTTTCTAGCTACGTGTATGGACAATGCAACAAAGTTAGCTGTAACTATGGGCTTGTTGACAAAACAAGCGTTTGATTTAGAGACTAAGACAGCTATTTTGAAAACCTTGGATACAATCATAGAAACTCAAAAAGATATTTTGCAAGGGGTAGCGAGCGGACAAATAACCTTTGTGAATAAAAGCAAAGGAGGGGAGGAACTGAATGAGTCTATCAGAGAATGACAAACGAGTATTAAGACTAATCAAGGTAGGGGCTGAGAACTCCATAACAGGGGCAGAAATCAGCCTAATCACTAAGCTAGCAGAAAGAACCGTGCAAGATATTATCAGCCGTCTAATCACGCGCCATAGCGTTCCTATTATTGGGGTTCGCCATGGGACATTTAGAGGATATTTTATCCCTGCTAACAAAGAGGAGCTACCGGACGGAGCAAAAACATTTTACAATCAGATACGAGAAGAAGAAAAGCGCCTAGCGGTGTTGATGAACAGCGACCTAGAAAGCTACAAAGAAACCTTGAAGGAGGTGGGCGGATATGTTTAGCCTAAGCCGAGAAAGTGAGCAAGACCTAGCGCATGGCATTCTGGAGGTGGTGGAAAGATACCTTGAAGCGCGTGATAGACTCAAACCACGCCTAACAGGTTTAATCTCAGCCCAGGAAGTCATGGACGAGTTAGATATAAAATATATGACACTCCAAAAATGGGAAAAAGCAGGGCTAAGACGATACCAGCCCCCACTAGAAGATACTAGGAAAATCTATTATAGAATTTCTGACTTGATGAAGTTTCTGGGGGTAGAAAATGGGTAGATACATGACAGAGCCAGCTTATGCTGGTATGAAGTTAGCCAAGGAAGATAAAACCAAGGTCAGACGCCCAAAGTTGAAGCAACTCAAAGAACGGAAACAACTGAAGAAACTGAGGAAGAAACGTCGGAAAGGGAGCTGATATGACGATTTACGAGGCTAGAGGCTTTCAGGGTAATCTTGTCTATCCATTTGATAAAATTGAGCCGTTCCAGTACATTGAACGCTTTAAGCCTTTGGTAGTCCCTGAAGGGGCAAATATTGAAGAATTTAAACGTACACAAGCGCCTTACTGTATCAGTGGGAAAGTGACGCCAGAAAAGCATGGCAGTTACAAGCGAAACAACTCCAGTCTAATCTATCGGGATTTGATTTTCCTTGATTATGACGATATACAGGGGACGTCTGAGGGCTTTATAAAGGCTGTTTCTAGCGCTTTATTTGGCTACTCCTATATCTTATACCCGACTATCAAACATAGCTTAGAAAAGCCCCGTTTTCGCCTTGTAGTGAAGCCTGATGATGTGATGAATGAGGCAACCTATAAGCAGGTAGTTAAGGAGATAGCGGACAAGATTGGGCTACCCTTTGACATGGCCAGTTTAACATGGTCACAACTCCAAGGGCTACCAGTAACAACAGGCGACCCAGCAAGTTATCAAAAGGTTGTGGAGCATGGCCTAGATTATCCAGTCCCCAAGGTTGAACCAAGAGCGAAGCAAGAAACTACGGAGCGTTACAAGCCTAGAGCAAGTGGCCAGAGGTCAATGACCATGAGAATTATTGACACGCTTTTTAATGGCTTTGGAGATGAGGGAGGGCGCAACGTAGCACTGACACGCTTTGTAGGTTTACTCTTTAATAAGTGGGTTGATTGCGACCTAGAGACCGCCTACGAGCTGACAAAGATAGCTAATAGCGTGACAGTTGAACCATTGCCTATTGAAGAGCTAGACCGCACTTTTAGCAGTATAGCACGGGCTGAATATAGAAAGAGAGGATAGAACCATAGAACTAGAAGAATTAGGAAACCTAGAAAGTGAAATCTTAGAGGCGCGTGAAAGCGAAGATAAGCACTTTAAGACTTTCAAAGGTGTTAGGGGACAGCTTATCAAAGAGTGTCAAGAAATCAAGGACAAGGCTTATCAGCAAGCTTATGAAGAAGTTATGGCAGACAGCAAACACCTTGAAAATGTAAAGGCAGGCAGGTTGACCGAGGCCCAGCATGAAGAACTAGCCCAGCAGAAAGGCGAGGAAAAGAGCAGTAAGGCCTTACCAACTAATCCGCTGGGAGTTGCTATTATGTTAAAAAAGTACGTCCGATTTATTAGAATTAAGCCAGAGGCACAAGGGCAAAAAGCCCCATTATATTTCTATAATCCTGATTTTGGTATCTGGTTAGAGGATAATGAATTTTTGCAAGATCTTATTTCTGTCATTTATCCAAACGCAACGGAAAAACAGGCATTTGACACGCTTTATAAAATAGCTAGACAGAGCCAAATGAGGGAAATCCAAGGCAATTATACTGTAATTGGGAAACAGCTATACAATGCTAAGACAGGCATTTTTGAAGAAACGACACCAGAGATTACAGCAACAAGAAAGATAAAAACAGGTTATAGCCCTGGAGCAGAAGAGCCTATAATTAACGGCTGGAAGCCGACAGCTTGGCTTTTAGAGTTGTTTGACGGTGACAAGGAGCTTTATAACCTTGCTATCCAGATTATAAAAGCAAGCGTCACAGGGCAGTCTTTGCAAAAAATCTTTTGGCTTTTCGGTGAAGGTGGAACAGGAAAAGGAACTTTTCAGCAGTTACTTATAAACCTAGTTGGTATGGAAAATGTGGCAAGTTTGAAGATCACTGGTTTAACAAAAAGTCAATTTTCAACGTCTATATTATTGGGAAAGTCGCTTGTAATCGGTGATGATGTACAAAAGGACGCAGTAATTAGAGACACTTCAGATATGTTTAGCTTAGCAACAGGCGACATAATGACCATAGAGGACAAAGGGAAACGCCCTTATAGCATACGCCTTAATATGACGGTAGTACAATCTTCTAATGGTTTACCAAGAATGAACGGGGATAAATCAGCTATTGATAGGCGATTTAGAATTTTACCTTTTACCAAAATATTCAAAGGTAATCCTAACAAGGCTATCAAAGACGATTACATTAACCGCAAAGAAGTGCTGGAGTACCTGGTTAAGTTGGCTATTGAAACACCAATCGCTGACATTAACCCTACGAAGTCTATTGAAATACTTGAAGAACACCATAAGGACATGAACCCCGTTATTGATTTTGTTTCTAAGTTTTTTACTGATGAATTGACAAGTGAGTTTATTCCTAATAGTTTTGTCTATCACGTTTGGAAAGGTTTCCTAGAATACTATGGTATTAAAGAAAACAGGTCAGAAATGGGCTTACATCGAGAAATCAAAAGCAACCTGCCAGAAGGTTTCGCAGTTGGCCAGAAGGTTATCCCTGCAGGGCAACAGATCCATAAAGGTTTTTATCCTAAAGAAGACCTACCGCCGTTTGCAAGCGTAGCCTATGCTAATGGTAGGGCAACACCCGAAAAGCAGAAAAAGCCAAAGAATGAACGCGGGTATTACAACCATTGGCCAGAGTACAAAAAGAGAAGGAAAAGAAAATAAGAATTTTATACACTTTACACAGTAGGGCAAAAATTTTATACACTTAAAAACGTTGTCATATCAAGGGTTTTATACACTTTATACGAAAAACACGGAAATAAAAAAATTTCCTTATATTATGTTTTAAAAATGGGGTCCCTATTATCCCTATATATGTTTTTATTTTAATGTATAAAGCGTATAAAGTGTATAAAACAATAGCAAAACCCTTGGCATTACTGACTTTATTTTTTATACACTTTTAAAAACAAGTGTATAAAATTTGTAAGAAGCGTATAAAAAAGGGGACAGAAAAATCAATTAAGTACAAAAGGAGTAAAAAACATGAAAATTAAACTATTTTTTTATTACAAATGGCAACAATCACTAGAAAATTTTGAACAGGAAGTAAATGATTTTATGGCGACCGTGCAGGTAATTGATGTAAAACATTCAACCGCAACCGTAGGAGATAGTGATGGTATGGGTGCGATTGCTGGTTTGCTAGTATTATACAGATAACAAAATGGGGTAGATAGTACCGACCCCCTTGCAATGGTGTAACTACTAGTGACACCCTTAAAGCAGAAAGAGGAAAAACAACATGACATTAAAAACATTTTCAGATAAAGCAAAAACATTCACTTTCACTTACTATTTTTGTGATCAGGCGACCGCTCAAGTAGCAGGTCACGCGCTACTGGGATATATGACTGGAACATATTGCCAGCCTGTAATCTCATTGACCTACAAGGATAAGGGAACGCTTGTCGCTGAGTATGTGGAAGATCACAAGCTAAACAAGACTTTCAAGCGTATTTGTGATAGCTTTAAAGACTACCATAAACAACCAGAAGAGGCTGAAGCATTTGAGGAACGTTATAAACGGGAGCGCGTGCTTCAACTCAAAGAGTCAGAGGACTTTGAAAGTTTGCTGGAGAAAGTAACAGACTACGAGCTGGAACTATTAGACTATGCTGATCGCTTGCTTTCTGATACGCCTATCCCTATGGACTCTATGACTGCTTTTGGTACGTTGGAAAAGCTAGGCGATGAAAGTATTAGCCTACTCCAAAAGTTGGACGTAGAGGGCGAATATAAAGGACTTGCTGGTTATACAGAGCATTTGAAGTAGAACACAGGGGAGCAATCCCCTTTTTGTTAACAAGTCAATAGTTTTGGTTTTTTCCATATAGGGGGAAATAATGAAGCGGTTAGCAATAGAAACAATCACTAAACCAATGAAGCTGAGAGGAATAACTAAGGGTATAGCTGAGTTGGACGGTCAACGTTTAGAGATTGATTTGGATAATTTAATGATTGATTTTGGTGGAGAGTCATTTGAATTAGACAGAATGGCAGGAACTAAGGGAGGTAATCGATATTTCTTTCTTTGCCCTGATTGTGGGAGACGGTGCAGATTGCTTTATAAACGGTATTTGTATTTTAGTTGCGGTACTTGTCTAGATATCCACAAGCACACCCTGAACCGTAGTAAAACAGATTGCCAATACTACTGGGAGCTTGCACTAAAAGAAGCCAGAAAGGTAGAACCAGGGTGGAGTCCTAGACGTGGTGGATATATGTTTGATGGTTTCCCTGAAAGACCAAGGTATATGAAACGTGACAGGTATCATAAGCACTATAAGAAGTTTTTGAAGTATATTGAAAAAGGGGATAGATTTTGGCTGAATGGTTCGAGATTGTGAGACAATATGAAGTAGTGTGCAATTTACAAAACGAACAAATACTACATATTAGACGGTTTGAATGTTAAAAAAGCTAGATATATCAAGGATTTAAGTAAGTAGAGCGTTCCAAAAAAATGGTGCGGTAAGCATTCCAAAAAATGGTAAGGTTTTGGTTAGGTAGCATATATAAAAAGTATAAGATTAGTATAAGGTTGTGTATTTTAAAATACTAAGGTTTTACAAAGGTACAGGGCTTTTTTTCTAGTGATATAACCACAAGGTAGAGAGGTTTACCGAGGGTTAGAAAAGGTGAGATTTTGGTTAGGTAGTGGCAGTAAATATGCCTGACAAATGGCAGGGTTATGTGTGTTGAACTCCGAGCGAACGCCGAGAAAATGCAAAAAAAAGCCAGCACAGGGCTGACTTACTTTCTGAGATTCCAGAGGATGGCAGGGAGTGAAAACCAAGTTACAATAGATGAAGAGGCTTGGGAACTTGTCTTACCTGATCAGTGGAATTTGAGCGGTGAGCATGAAAAAGCAATCCGTGAGGGATTGGAGATATTCGCCCAAGACATCAACAGTATAGAGAACAAACGAGCCAGAAAATACTTTATTATCCATTATTGCTACATGAGGAAGAAAACAATGAGTGAATGCGTAGAGATGGCAGGTACTAGCTCCACTAGCTACCACCGATACAAACAGATAGCCGTCTTAAACTTTGCGAGAAGCCACCAGAACGGAGAGCTAGAAGCATATAAGTAGGCGTTTGTGGTGTTTTGTTGAGAAATGTTGAGATTTAAGTGAGGGGGGGAATGACATGATTGAAGATTTTTTGATTGATTTGGAGAATATCCAATTAGAGGGTATGGAGATAGATTTAAACATGGATTTTGAAATAGATGTTGACCTTGATGGTTTAGATTTAACCTTACTACAAGAATTAGAAGCGTAAATGTTGGCAAATATAGGCGTAGGCTTCATATTCGCCCCTATTTCACTTGGTTTCGTACTGGACAACTAAAACACCATGGATAAACTAGAAGCTCTCAGAAACGAATCTGGGGGCTTTTGTGAGGTCATAATCTTATAAACCACGCGCTTCATGGTATAATATACCTATCAGCAACTAGCAATAAAAAAAGCACGTTTGACCGTGCTAGTTTCTTGCCTGCTGAACTCATCAAATCCTAGCCCTTTCGAGGGCTTTTTTGCTCCCCTTTTTGCGTACTTTAGGGGAGCAAGTAGTAAATAGTAATGTTAGTAATTTTTATTAAAAAGCGCGTGATATAAGGGTTAGGAAGCTCTAAAGAAACATAAAACAAGCAGTTCTTGATTATACTACAAATTCAGCCTTTTGGGTAATAGAATCTCACTTTTTTTGGTATAATGGTAAGCAATAATGGACTAGAAAGAACAAAGATGCAAGATAAAATTGTCATTCATGGGGCGCGTGCCCATAATTTAAAAAATATTGATGTGGAGATTCCGCGAGACAAGTTGGTTGTCGTAACCGGCTTGTCAGGTTCAGGGAAATCCAGTCTGGCTTTTGATACCCTCTATGCGGAGGGTCAACGTCGCTATGTGGAGAGTTTGTCAGCCTACGCTCGTCAATTCTTGGGGAATATGGAGAAGCCCGATGTAGATGCTATTGATGGTCTCAGCCCAGCTATTTCCATCGACCAGAAAACGACTAGTAAAAATCCTCGCTCGACCGTAGGAACAACGACTGAAATCAATGACTATCTGCGTCTCCTCTACGCACGTGTGGGGACGCCTTACTGTATCAACGGGCATGGGGCTATCAAGGCTTCTTCGGTGGAGCAAATCGTGGATAAGGTTTTGGAGTTACCTGAACGCCAGCGCCTGCAAGTTTTAGCTCCGGTCATCCGCAAGAAAAAAGGCCAACATAAGAGTGTTATTGAGAAGGTTCAGAAAGACGGTTATGTCCGTGTCCGTGTGGATGGGGAAGTCTATGATGTGACCGAAGTGCCAGAGTTGTCTAAGAGCAAGCAACACAATATTGATGTCGTGGTTGACCGTATTGTTATCAAGGAGGGTATCCGTAGTCGTCTCTTTGATTCCATTGAGGCTGCCCTTCGTATTGCAGAAGGTTATGTCATTATCGACACCATGGACGACTCTGAGTTGTTGTTCTCTGAGCATTATGCCTGCCCAGTTTGTGGATTTACTGTTCCAGAGTTAGAGCCTCGTCTCTTCTCTTTCAATGCTCCTTTTGGCTCTTGTAGTGAATGTGACGGTTTGGGCATCAAGCTGGAAGTGGATACTGATTTGGTAGTGCCAGATGCCAGCAAAACCTTACGTGAGGGAGCCTTGGCCCCTTGGAATCCTATCTCATCCAATTACTATCCAAACATGCTAGAGCAGGCTATGACAGCTTTTGGAGTGGATATGGATAAGCCTTTTGAAGACTTGTCAGAAGAAGATAAGAACTTGATTCTCTACGGCTCAGATGGCAAGGAATTCCATTTCCACTATGAGAATGAATTTGGTGGCGTGCGCGATATCGACATTCCTTTTGAGGGAGTTGTCAATAATATCAAGCGTCGCTATCACGAGACAAACAGCGATTATACTCGCACTCAGATGCGCCTCTACATGAATGAACTGACCTGCGGAACCTGTCACGGCTATCGCCTCAATGACCAGGCCTTGTCTGTCCGTGTGGGTGGCGAGCAAGGGCCACATATCGGAGAAATTTCAGACCTGTCTATCGCGGACCACTTGGACTTGGTAAGCAAGTTGACTCTATCTGAAAATGAAGCCATTATTGCTCGGCCTATTCTCAAGGAAATCAAGGATCGTTTGACTTTCCTCAATAACGTGGGGCTTAACTATCTGACCCTGTCTCGTTCAGCAGGAACCCTTTCAGGTGGGGAAAGTCAGCGTATTCGTTTGGCAACCCAGATTGGTTCTAACCTATCAGGTGTTCTTTATATTCTAGATGAGCCGTCAATCGGTCTTCACCAGAGGGATAATGACCGTTTGATTGCCAGTCTCAAAAAGATGCGTGATTTGGGTAATACTCTCATCGTGGTGGAACATGATGAAGATACTATGCGCGAAGCTGATTATCTGATTGACGTTGGTCCTGGTGCCGGTGTTTTTGGTGGGGAGATTGTTGCTGCAGGTACGCCCAAACAGGTGGCTCGCAACAGCAAGTCTATCACAGGCCAGTACTTGTCAGGAAAACGTGCCATTCCAGTACCAGAAGAGCGACGTGTCGGAAATGGTCGTTTTATCGAGGTGACAGGAGCGCGTGAGAACAACCTGCAAAATGTCACAGCTCGCTTTCCACTAGGAAAATTCATCGCCGTTACAGGGGTATCTGGCTCAGGCAAGTCGACCCTAATCAACAGCATTCTCAAAAAAGCTATTGCCCAGAAGCTCAACCGCAATTCAGACAAACCAGGTAAATTTAAGACTATTACAGGGATTGAGCATGTCGACCGCTTGATTGATATTGACCAGAGCCCTATCGGACGGACGCCGAGGTCCAACCCAGCTACCTATACAGGTGTCTTTGACGATATACGTGACCTTTTTGCTCAAACAAACGAAGCCAAGATTCGTGGTTACAAGAAGGGGCGCTTCAGTTTTAACGTCAAGGGTGGTCGTTGCGAAGCCTGCTCAGGTGACGGGATCATCAAGATTGAGATGCACTTCTTGCCAGATGTTTATGTGGCTTGTGAAGTCTGCCACGGAACCCGCTACAATAGTGAAACCCTAGAAGTTCATTACAAGGAAAAAAATATCTCGCAGGTCTTGGATATGACCGTCAACGATGCAGTGGAATTCTTCCAACATATTCCAAAGATTCAACGTAAACTTCAGACCATCAAGGATGTGGGACTGGGCTATGTGACGCTAGGGCAACCAGCTACCACCCTTTCTGGGGGAGAAGCCCAGCGTATGAAGCTGGCTAGTGAACTCCACAAACGATCGACAGGAAAATCTTTCTACATTCTGGATGAGCCGACGACAGGTCTTCATACCGAGGATATCGCTCGCTTGCTTAAGGTTTTAGCTCGCTTTGTAGATGATGGCAATACAGTCCTCGTCATCGAGCACAATCTAGATGTTATCAAGACGGCAGACCATATCATTGATTTGGGACCTGAGGGCGGAGTCGGTGGTGGAACCATTATCGCAACAGGAACTCCAGAAGAAGTAGCTGCCAACGAAGCTAGCTACACAGGACATTATTTGAAAGGAAAGTTACATCATGAATAAACGCGTACAAGCATTTCTAGCTAAAATGCAAGAAAAAGAACTAGATGGCATCATCATCAATAACCTCAAAAACGTCTATTATTTGACTGGTTTTTGGGGTTCAAACGGAACAGTCTTCATCAGCCGTGACCGTCAGGTCTTGGTGACGGATTCTCGCTATATCATTGCAGCCAAGCAAGAAACCAGTGGTTTTGAGATTGTAGCTGACCGTGATGAATTGGCTGTCATTGCAGGCATTGTTAAGGACATGGGCTTGTCTCAAATCGGTTTTGAGGATGAGATTTCGGTCTCTTATTATCACCGTATGCAGGTAGCCTTTGAAGGAATTGACTTGCTTCCACAAACTCAGTTTGTTGAAGGTCTTCGAATGATTAAGGATGAAGCTGAGATTGCAGCTATTCGCAAGGCTTGTTCTATCTCAGACCAAGCTTTCCGCGATGCGCTTGACTTTATTAAGCCAGGAAAGACTGAAATTGAGATTGCCAACTTCCTTGACTTCCGCATGCGTGAGTTGGGAGCATCTGGCTTGTCTTTTGACATTATCTTAGCTAGCGGAATCAACTCTTCTAAGCCCCATGCACATCCAATGCACAAACCAGTGGATCTAGGAGAAGCCATTACAATGGACTTCGGTTGCCTTTATGACCACTATGTCAGTGATATGACACGGACTATCTATCTAGGGCATGTCAGCGATGAGCAGGCGGAGATTTACAATACGGTTTTGAAAGCCAACCAAGCCTTGATTGACCAGGCTAAGGCAGGATTAGGTTTCCGAGACTTTGACAAAATTCCTCGTGATATTATCATCGAGGCAGGCTATGGCGACTACTTTACTCACGGTATCGGACACGGTATTGGGCTGGATATCCATGAAGAACCATACTTTAGCCAGACTTCTACAGAAACTATTAAGGCAGGTATGGCCTTAACCGATGAACCAGGTATCTACATCGAAGGCAAATATGGCGTTCGTATTGAGGATGATATCCTGATTACAGAGACAGGTTGTGAATTGTTGACCCTAGCTCCAAAAGAGTTGATAGTTATCTAAGAGTTAAACAACTCAAATGATTGACTTTTAAATTTTAAAGGTTTATACTGAAAAACGAAAACGGTAGGTGAGGCTACCATAGGGATACGGATGACTACCGCAAAGCAGTGGAGACACTACTCGTTGGTCAACAGTCCTGGTCGCGAAGGCCAAGACTAAGCTCATTACATTGCCCTATGGAGTTAAAGCTTGAACGAAAAACAGATAATCAGTTTTTTAATCCTGCCATTTTATGGTGGGATTTTCTACTGTTTAAATCAAAGAAAGGAGATAGACGATGCAAATTGACGATCATCCGGAACCGCACATACACAGCCAATCGCTGATTTGTGTCGTTCTGCCCTTATAAAGTGATTGGTCTCTGTGTATGAAACACATCATTCATACAGATAGGAGAAACCAATGAAAACTACAAAAGAAAGATTAGCAACAGCTATTCATACAGCTTTAAACGAAACTCTATCTTTTTATAAGACAAGTCTAACAGGCTTGACTGAGGAGCAGGTGGAGAAAAATCGTGACCTATATGGCGAAAATACCATCACAAAGGGTCAAGAAGACAGTATTCTCAAAAAGATTTACGAATCCATTATCAATCCTTTTACAATCATCTTACTGGTCATCGCCGTGATTTCCTTGGTGACCAATGTCTGGTTGGCAAAACCAGGTCAAGAAGATCCGACAACTTCCATTATCATCGTTGTCCTAGTCCTCATTTCTGGTGGCATACGCTTTGTCCAAGAACTCCGTAGTGATAAGGCTGCGACCAATCTATCAAAAATGATTGTCAACACAGCGACTGTCATTCGTCAAGGAGAAATCCAAGAAGTACCTATCGATGATTTGGTAGTGGGTGACGTGGTTAAATTAAGCGCTGGAGACATGATTCCAGCAGATCTTCTTTTATTTGAGTCGCGCGATTTCTTTGTACAACAGTCGGGCTTGACAGGTGAAAGTGAATCAGTTGAAAAATTGGCCTTGACCAAGGCAACAGTTCAACAATCTGATAGTCTGCTAGAAGCAGAAGCGCTCGCCTTTATGGGAACCAATGTCTTGTCTGGTAGTGCCAAGGCCGTGGTTTTAGCAGTTGGTGATGATACCATGATGGGGGCCATTGAGCAGACTTTGAACACCTATGACGAGCCTACTTCGTTTGAGCGGGAGATGAATAGTATTTCGTGGCTCTTGATTCGTTTGATGCTGGTCATGGTGCCCATCGTTTTCTTGTCCAATGGTTTAACAGATGGTGACTGGCTGGAAGCTGGCGTATTTGCTTTGAGTGTTGGTGTTGGATTGACACCTGAGATGCTTCCTATGATTATCACGGCCAGTCTAGCAAAAGGCTCCATCATTATGGCCAAGGAAAAAGTGGTTATCAAGAAACTCAATGCCATACAGGACTTAGGGGCGATTGATATTTTGTGTACAGATAAGACAGGAACTCTAACCCAAGACGAAATTGTCCTTGAATATCCCTTGGACCTCCACGGACGCTTGGATTTGACCGTCTTGAGACGAGCTTATCTCAATTCTTATTTTCAAACGGGCTTGAAAAATTTGATGGACAGAGCCATCATCAAACGGACTGAAAAGGAAGCCAAAGAACACACCCTCTTACAAAATCTGGCTCAAACTTTTCAAAAAATAGATGAATTACCTTTTGATTTTGAACGTAGACGGATGAGTGTTATCGTTAAGGATGAACACGAAGTTGTTAGTTTGGTAACCAAGGGTGCCCTAGAGGAAATGTTGACGATTTCCAGTCATGCGGAATACCAAGGAGTGATTACTCCCTTGACAGATGTTATTAGAGAAGAAATTTTAGCAGAAGTCAGACAACTAAATCAACAAGGTTTGCGTGTCTTGGGAGTAGCCTATAAGTCAGGTTTGAGGGAAGGACATGCCTATACAGTTGATGATGAAGGGGATATGATTCTAACTGGTTATTTAGCCTTCCTAGATCCTCCTAAACCATCTGCAGCACCAGCAATTAAGGCTCTGTTAGAACATGGGGTTCAAACAAAGATTTTGACGGGAGACAACGAGAAAGTTACCCAAGCAGTCTGTGAAAAGGTTGGTTTGGATATCAATCAGATGCTGTTAGGATCTGAAATTGATCAGATGAGTAATCAAGAATTGGCTCAAGCCGTGGAGGAGGTAACAGTCTTTGCCAAACTTTCTCCTGACCAAAAAGCAAGGATTATTTTGCAATTTAAGGCTAATGGTCATGCTGTTGGCTATATGGGGGATGGAATCAATGACGCTCCTTCTATGAAAGTTGCAGATGTGGGGATTTCTGTTGATACAGCAGTAGATATTGCCAAAGAAACAGCTGATGTTATCCTACTTGATAAGGATCTCATGGTGCTGGAAAAAGGACTTGTTGAAGGGCGTAAGGTCTATGCCAATATGACTAAATATATCAAAATGACAGTGAGTTCTAATTTTGGGAATATCTTATCCCTATTGGTCTCTGGAATCTTTTTACCATTTTTACCAATGGCACCAGTCCATTTGATTATCCTAAATCTAGTCTATGATTTGTCTTGTATTGCCTTGCCTTTTGACAAGGTGGATAAAGATTTTTTGAGAAATCCGCATACCTGGGAAGCTAAGTCCATCACACGTTTCATGATTTGGATGGGACCTATCTCTTCTGCCTTTGATATTTTGACCTTTATTTTGCTTTATTTTATCATTGTACCCATGACAACAGGTCAAGCTTATGTTCATGGGGCAGAGTCTGCCGTAGGATTTATTGTCTTGTTTCAGACAGGTTGGTTTATCGAGTCCATGTGGTCACAGACCATGGTTATCCATATGCTGCGTTCAGCCAAAATTCCCTTTTTACAAAGTCGTCCAGCTTGGCTAGTCCTTGTGACAACCTTATTGGCTGCAGCCTTTGTGACCTTCCTTCCCTACAGTCCACTCGCAATCCTACTTCATCTAACTCCATTAAAACCGATTTATTTCATCTTTTTGCTTTTCATCATTATTTTGTATATGATTAGCGTGACAATTGTGAAAAAAATCTATATCAAGAAATATAAAGAATGGCTGTAAATTTCATTTTGTCAAGAAAAAAGTACGAAAATGACGAAAAAAGTTAAAAAAATTTAAAAATAGGTCGCAAGTCGGATGTTTTTTATGGTATAATAGACTAAACTGATAGTAACATGTAGCGAAAGGGGTAGGTACATGATTAAAATTTATACAGTCTCAAGTTGTACTAGCTGTAAAAAAGCAAAAACCTGGCTCAATGCCCACCAGTTAAGTTATAAAGAACAAAATCTTGGTAAAGAAGGAATTACGAGAGAAGAATTACTGGATATTCTAACCAAAACAGATAACGGAATAGCCAGCATCGTTTCATCTAAAAATCGCTATGCCAAAGCCCTTGGAGTGGATATCGAAGATTTGAGTGTCAACGAAGTCCTCAATCTGATTATGGAAACACCGAGAATTTTAAAGAGCCCAATCCTTGTAGATGAAAAACGCCTGCAAGTTGGCTATAAGGAAGACGATATTCGTGCCTTCCTACCACGCTCTGTCCGTAATGTAGAAAATGCAGAAGCACGTTTGCGTGCAGCTCTATAAACATCAAGGCTGGGAGCAACTCCCAGTCTTATTCTATTTTAATTTCAAAAAGAAAGAAGAAAGAGATGAAAAAAATAGTTCTTGTTAGTCTAGCTTTCCTTTTTGTCCTAGTTGGTTGCGGACAGAAAAAAGAAACTGGACCAGCTACAAAAACAGAAAAGGATACGCTTCAGTCGGCATTGCCAGTTATTGAAAATGCCGAGAAGAATACAGTTGTGACCAAGACTTTGGTCTTGCCCAAGTCAGATGATGGCAGCCAGCAAACCCAAACCATTACATACAAGGACAAGACTTTTTTGAGCTTAACGATTCAACAAAAACGTCCAGTTTCTGATGAGTTGAAGACTTATATCGACCAACATGGAGTGGAAGAAACTCAAAAAGCTCTTCTGGAGGCAGAGGAGAAGGATGAGGCTATCATAGAAGCTCGTAAATTAGCAGGATTTAAGCTTGAAACTAAACTATTGAGTGCAACCGAACTTCAAACAACGACTAGTTTTGATTTTCAAGTTTTGGATGTCAAGAAGGCTTCTCAGTTAGAATATTTGAAGAACATTGGTTTAGAAAATCTCTTGAAGAATGAACCAAGCAAATATATTTCAGACAGATTGGCAAATGGCGCGACAGAACAATAGAAAATCCAAATAAATAGACTACCTGAATTGTAGAACGTAAGGAATTATGCTATAATGGTACTATTCTAAGGAAAGAGGGTGTTAGAATGGGATTTACTGAAGAAACAGTACGTTTTAAATTGGACGATTCCAATAAAAAAGAAATTAGCGAAACTCTGACTGATGTTTATGCTTCGTTGAACGATAAGGGTTATAACCCGATTAACCAAATCGTAGGTTACGTATTGAGTGGAGACCCTGCCTACGTTCCTCGTTATAATAATGCACGAAATCAAATCCGTAAGTATGAGCGCGATGAAATCGTTGAAGAATTGGTCCGCTACTACCTTAAAGGACAAGGAGTCGATCTATAACCTATGAGAATTATGGGATTGGACGTCGGTTCAAAAACGGTAGGGGTAGCCATTAGCGATCCGCTTGGTTTTACAGCTCAAGGACTTGAAATCATCCAAATCAATGAGGAGCAAGGTCAATTTGGTTTTGACCGCGTTAAGGAGTTGGTTGATACTTACAAGGTGGAACGATTTGTAGTGGGCTTGCCTAAAAACATGAACAATACAAGCGGACCGCGCGTGGAAGCTAGTCAAGCCTACGGAGCAAAGCTAGAAGAGCTTTTTGGTTTACCAGTAGACTATCAAGATGAACGCTTGACAACAGTTGCCGCAGAGCGCATGTTGATTGAACAAGCAGATATTAGTCGCAATAAGCGCAAGAAAGTCATTGATAAGTTAGCAGCTCAGCTGATTTTACAAAATTATTTAGATAGAAAATTTTAATACAAAGGAGAGGCTATGTCACACGATCATAACCACGACCACGAAGAACGTGAATTAATTACACTAGTAGATGAGCAAGGAAATGAAACCTTGTTTGAAATCCTTTTGACGATTGACGGAAAAGAAGAATTTGGTAAAAACTATGTTCTTCTAGTACCAGTTAACGCAGAAGAAGACGAAGACGGACAAGTTGAAATCCAAGCTTACTCATTCATCGAAAACGAAGATGGAACAGAAGGCGAATTGCAACCAATCCCAGAAGACTCAGAAGACGAATGGAACATGATTGAAGAAGTCTTCAACAGCTTTATGGAGGAGTAAACACGTCCAGTGGACGTGTTTAGCCCTGCGCTAGAAATTAGAAACGCAGGCACATCCAGTGGATGTTTTTAGCCCAGTTCCTTAAAATAAGAGAGAACTGGTGTGTTCAGTGAACATTTTTACCCTGACGCTAAAAATAAAGACCGTAAGTAAGTCTGGGAGACTGTATCAGCCCAACTCCTAGAAATTAGAAGAGTTGAAATATTTGGGGAGAATTTTACCCCACGTTAATATCCATAGTTGCTAGTGATTAGCTAACCAGGTAAGAGGTCGGGACGAAAATCCTGACCTCATTTTTGTTATCTACGGAATTTTGCTAGATAATTGATTAGACTTTTGTCAAGGAGATGTATATGTTTGAAGTAGAAGAATGGCTCCATAGTCGGATTGGTTTGAATTTTCGATCAGGTTTGAGCCGAATGCAACAAGCGGTGGATTTGTTAGGAAATCCCGAGAAGTCTTACCCTATTATCCACGTCACTGGGACTAATGGGAAAGGTTCTACCATTGCTTTTATGAGGGAGTTATTTATGGGGCATGGCAAAAAAGTTGCGACCTTTACCTCCCCTCATATCATCTCCATCAATGACCGAATCTGCATTAACGGGCAACCAATAGCTGATGCAGACTTCATCCGTTTGGCTAATCAGGTCAAGGAGATGGAGAAAATGCTTCTGCAAACCCATGATCAGTTGTCCTTTTTTGAATTGCTGACCTTGATTGCTTTTCTTTATTTTAGAGAGCAAGAGGTGGATTTAGTTCTACTAGAAGTGGGAATTGGTGGCTTACTTGACACGACCAATGTGGTAACTGGAGAGCTTGCTGTCATCACCTCTATCGGACTTGACCATCAGGAGACTCTGGGTGACGGTATAGCAGCAATTGCAGAGCAGAAAGCTGGTATTTTTAAGGCTGGTAAAAAGGCAGTGATTGCTAAGTTGCCTTCAGAAGCTAGACTTGTCTGTCAGAAAAAAGCAGACTCTTTAGTTGTTGATCTTTATCAGGCAGGTCAGGATTTTTCAATGCTGAATGGGGATTTTTCAAGCTCTTTGGCTAACCTTTCACAGTTGAAAATAGGTTTAGAAGGAGCTTATCAGCAGGAAAATGCGGCCTTGGCGTTGCAAACGTTTCTTCTCTTTATGAGGGAAGGAAAGGAAGTTGTTGATGAGCAGGTTGTAAGACAGGCTTTGGAGAAGACCCATTGGGCTGGGCGTTTAGAGCGTATTCGCCCTCAGATTTATTTGGACGGTGCTCATAACCTCCCTGCCTTGACTCGCTTGGTTGAATTTATTAAAGAAAAAGAGCAGGAAGGATATCGTCCTCAAATCCTATTTGGAGCCTTGAAACGGAAGGATTATCAAGGGATGTTGGCTTATCTGACTCAAAAATTGCCTCAGGTGGAACTCAAGGTGACAGGTTTTGACTATCAAGGTTCTTTGGATGAAACAGATGTAACAGGTTACGCTATAGTTCCTTCTTATCGCGAATTTATCAGCAGTTTTGAAGAAAGAGTCGACGCGCAGGATTTGTTGTTCGTTACAGGGTCTCTCTATTTTATCTCAGAAGTACGGGGCTATCTACTGGGGCATGAGCAGATAAATTGACCTCCTTTTTTGAACTTGTTATACTAGGGAAACTACTAGTTAGAAGGAAAAACTTCTGTAAATTGGTAGCAGAAAGGAAATTCATCATGAAATTAAAAAGATTCACACTTTCTCTTGTTTTTCTAGCAAGTCTTAGTCTCTTAGTAGCTTGTTCACAAAGAGTTCAACAAGTTCAACAACCAGCAACTCACTCGCAAACACAACAAACACAACAAACTCAGCAATCACAACCTGCTGCTTCATCTTCGGCAGAAAATTCAAACCAGTCAGCGACAAGTTCTTCACAAAATGCGCCTGAGTCTCAACCAACTAATATTGATGGAACTTATACTGGTCAGGACGAAGGAGCCCGTATCACTTTAGTGGTAACTGGAACAACTGGTACATGGACACAGGTAGAAACTGACGGAGATCAAGAAATCAAGCAGGTTAGCTTCGATGCTGCCAATCAACGTATGATTATTGGGGATGATGCCAAGATTTATACAATTAATGGAAATCAGATGATTATTGACGATATGGATAGAGAAGCGTCTGATCGCATTGTTTTATCAAAATAGACTAGAAGGAGACTGGTTTTGTCAGTCTCTTTTGCTTTTACTCAGAAAAATGATTATAAATACTTGCCTTCTACCGAATATCTGCGTTATACTAGTATTAATTACCTGTTTTTAGCATTCATACTCTTCGAAAATCTCTTCAAACCACGTCAGCTTCCATCTGCAACCTCAAAACAGTGTTTTGCGCAACCGGCAGCTAGCTTCCTAGTTTGCTCTTTGCTTTTCATTGAGTATCAAAATATCAAGGAGGGGATATGAAATATAGAAAATTTCAATTATTGATGTCTAAGTACGGCTTTAGTCTTTCGATTATGTTACTTGAACTTTGTCTTGTTTTTGGTCTCTTTCTTTATTTAGGGCGCATGGCCCCTATTCTATGGGTAATTGTCTTAATTTTTATGAGTATGGCGACTATTGTCGCAATTGTCAATCGTTCAATGGCGCCTGAAAGTAAAGTGATGTGGTTAGTGGTAACTTTTGTTCCTGTCATTGGCCCCTTGCTCTATCTGATGTTTGGTGAAAGGCGATTGTCCAAAAAAGAAATCAAGCAGTTGGACAGACTTGGTTCCATGCATTTTCGGGAGGATAATAGTAAAGCTCTCCGCCAGAAATTGAAGGAAGATGATAAGGCGGCTTACGGAGTTATCAAATCTTTGCTAAGTATGGATAGCAATGCCGATGTCTATGATCGAACAGATTCACAATTCTTTTCTTCGGGTGAAAGCATGTGGCAATATATGTTGGAAGATCTTAAGAAAGCTGAAAAGTTTATCTTTCTAGAGTACTATATTGTCGAAGAAGGTCTGATGTGGAATAGTATACTAGATATACTAGAGCAAAAGGCAGCTCAGGGTGTAGAGGTCAAGATGCTCTATGATGATATCGGCTGTATGGCGACTTTACCTGGAGATTATACTATTCAGCTTCGTAGTCGAGGAATTGAAGCCCATAAATTTAACAAGGTGATTCCTCGTTTGACGGTGGCTTACAACAATCGGGACCATCGGAAAATCCTTGTCATAGATGGTCAGGTAGCTTATACAGGAGGGATTAACTTAGCCGATGAGTACATCAATCATGTAGAACGCTTTGGTTATTGGAAGGACAGTGGGATTCGCTTAGATGGTCCTGGTGTCAAGGCTCTAACCCGTCTCTTTTTAATGACTTGGTACATCAATCGTGGGGAAATCAGCGATTTTGACCAGTATCACTTGGAAAATCAGCCTTGTTCTGGCCAAGGGCTCTGCATTCCTTACGGTAGTGGACCCAAGCCCATCTTCCGTACCCAGGTAGGGAAAAAAGTTTATCAAAGTTTGATTAATCAGGCTACTGATTCAGTCTATATCACAACACCCTATTTGATTATTGACTATGATTTAACTGAGAGTATTAAAAACGCGGCCATGAGAGGTGTTGATGTCCGCATCGTGACTCCTTTCATTCCGGATAAAAAATTAATCCAGCTCATAACAAGAGGAGCCTATCCAGATCTTTTATCAGCAGGAGTAAGGATTTTTGAGTATAGTCCTGGCTTTATCCACAGTAAACAAATCATAGTGGATAAGGACTTTGCTGCAGTTGGAACCATTAATTTAGATTATAGAAGTTTGCTTCACCACTATGAAAATGCAGTTTTGCTATATAAAACGGCATCAATCACAGAGATTCAAAAAGATTTTCAGGAGATTTTTTCAGTATCTCAAGAAATTTTCCCTCATACGATAAAAAATAGCTGGTATCAGAAATTGATTAAGGAAATTGCCCAGTTATTCGCCCCAATCTTATAAGAAAAATAGGACTTAGGACACAAACCAGTCCTATTTTTCTTACCTTTTACGAATAAAAAGATGTAGGAGGAACGATGCTGACTCAGAAGGAATTGAACTATATCACGACATTTGAACAGACGCATTTACACCGATTTCGGGAAATTGAAACCTTTGTGAAACTATGCAAAAAATCACTCAAACAGCCATCGCAAGCTGACAATTTTAGGTCTTTTTGATATACTAAGACAGATAAATTGAATAGGAGAAACGACATGGCTGTATATGGCAGAATCGAAGAAGTATCCGAAACGATACAGAGTAATGAAATTGAAAATAGACTGGATAGGAACCTTGAATCTCATGTAGAAAAAGAAGAACAGGTAGCTTTCCCGTTTTTCAGACTCATCATTGGAAGTACGATTGCAACGGTTTTTTCTGTGGTGATACCTTTACTTTTAGATATGGTAAGTCCCTCTCAGGCTCAGGATTTGTATATAGGGTGGGCTTTACATCAGGGAGGACAGCTCTACAGTAGCTATTATGCTAGTCACGGTCTTATTTATTACTTGCTACTTTATATTACCCAAGGAGGCATCCTTTTTGCCTTGGTAGAATGGCTAGCCCTCTTAGGAGGAGGTTACTTCCTCTTTTCTTCAACTGACTATCTGACGGGACAAAGGGAACAAGCCAAGCAACTCCTAACTATATTTTATATTTTGGTATCTGGTCTCGGTTTTGGGGGAGGATATGCTACGATTTTAGCTCTGCCATTCCTGTTTGCAGGATTTTCATTCATAGCAGCTTATCTATCAAGTCCTAACCACGACAAGGGATTTCTACGTCTGGGAATTTTCTTGGCTCTATCATTTTTCATAGAGCCTCTTACAAGTCTTCTCTTTATTGCAGTAGTAACGATCGGTTTATTTGTCTTTAATGTTGGGCATGGCCGCCTTGCTCATGGAGTTTATCAGTTTTTTGCAGCAGCACTTGGCTTTTCTCTCATCTTTTACCCAGTAGGATATTATGTTCTTGCTTCAGGTGGTTTTGGAGAAGCTCTAGGAAGTCTTTTATATCCGATTGATTCCCTTCAGGTCTTTACCAATCCTCAACTAATGGATAATGTTGTATTCTATGGTTTGTTGACCTTTGGTTTAGGAGCTCTCTTCCTTGTTTTTCTAGGCTTGTTCCAATCAAAGGCATCAAGATTATATGTTATTTCAGTACCAGCTAGTTTTGCTTTCTTATTTGTATTAGCCTTGTTGCTTTTTTCTCAAGAACCTCTTCACGGTTCGCGTTTGATTCTAATCATTCCATTTTTACTCCTTCTTTTGATGACCAGTATTCGTGGGAAACATTCAGCTAGGGGAGCTCGCCGTAGTAGAAGAGAAGAAGTTCCTACTTTATGGAAAAAATTCATGAAGGGGAATCTCTACCTACCGATACTAGTGGTGGTTTATCTGATTGCTATTCCTTTTGTGGCTCGTTTTGTCTTGCATCCAGCTTCTTATAGAGAACAACATCAAGTGGTAGATAGAGTCAAACAAGAGACGAGTGATGGTGACCAAATCTATATCTGGGATTCTCATGTTCAGATGTATAAAGAAAGCCAGCGTTTGGCTGGGTCTACGCTCCCATCACCTCTTCTTTATATGAATACAGAAGAAAATAAAACTTCCATGATTAATGACTTGAAAGAAAACCAACCTAAGTTAATTGTGGTGAACGACAAGGTGGTTCTCTGGTCTGAAGTAGAAACAATCTTGAAAGAAAATTACCAACAAGTAAAGACTGATTACTCAGAGTTTAAAGTCTATAAAATTAAATAAATAAATCAATATCTTGTGTATTTTTAAAAATTTTAGGATTTTTACCACAAGATATTGATTTTTATTTTTTTAGTGATATAATACTTTTTAGATATAACATTTTAGAAAAGAGCATGTATATGATTGCACTAGAAGAAAAAATTACAACCTTACCAACCCTCTTCGTTGAAAAACGAGATGGGAGACGTGTTGTATTTGATGTGGACAAGATTGATAAGGCTCTCCACAAGGCGGCTGACAAGGTTATGGATGTGACACCCTTGGTTGAAAAACGCCTAAATGCTCTAACTGAGCGAATTGTCACAGAAATTCATAGTCGCTTTCCACAGGGGGTTAAGATTTACGAAATTCAAAATATCGTAGAACATGAACTCCTTGAAGCCAAAGAATATGCGCTGGCTGAGGAGTATATCACTTATCGGACACAGAGGGATTTTGAGCGCTCGAAAGCGACAGATATCAACTTTAGCATCCATAAACTTCTCAACAAAGACCAGGCAGTTGTCAATGAAAATGCTAATAAAGACAGTGATGTCTTTAACACTCAGCGTGATTTGACAGCAGGTATTGTTGGGAAATCAATCGGACTGCAAATGCTGCCTAAGCATGTAGCCAATGCCCACCAAAAAGGGGATATCCACTATCACGATTTGGACTACAGTCCTTATACACCTATGACTAACTGCTGTTTGATTGATTTCAAGGGGATGTTGGAAAATGGTTTTAAGATTGGAAATGCAGAGGTAGAAAGTCCCAAGTCTATTCAGACTGCGACAGCTCAGATTTCCCAAATCATCGCCAACGTTGCTTCTAGCCAGTATGGGGGCTGTTCAGCTGACCGTATCGATGAAGTCTTGGCGCCTTATGCAGAGAAGAATTATCAAAAACACCTCAAAGATGCGGAAGAATGGGTCTTACCTGACAAACGGGAAGATTACGCTTGGAAGAAAACCCAAAAAGATATCTATGATGCCATGCAATCTCTCGAGTATGAAATCAACACTCTCTTCACTTCAAATGGACAAACACCTTTCACTTCGCTAGGTTTTGGTCTAGGAACCAATCGTTTTGAGCGTGAAATTCAAAAAGCTATCTTGAACATCCGAATCAAGGGCCTTGGTTCAGAACATCGAACAGCCATCTTCCCTAAACTCATCTTTACTCTGAAACGAGGTCTCAATTTAGAGGAAGGAACTCTAAACTACGACATCAAGCAGTTGGCTCTAGAGTGTGCAACCAAGCGGATGTATCCAGACGTCTTGTCTTATGATAAGGTTGTTGACTTGACAGGCTCCTTCAAGGTTCCTATGGGTTGCCGTTCGTTCCTTCAAGGATGGAAGGATGAAAATGGTGTAGAAGTCAATTCAGGCCGTATGAATCTGGGTGTTGTGACGGTTAACTTACCTCGTATTGCTCTTGAATCTGAAGGTGATATGAATAAGTTCTGGGAAATCTTCAACGAGCGGATGAACATTGCAGAAGATGCTCTGGTTTACCGTGTCGAACGAACTAAAGAAGCGACGCCAGCCAATGCTCCTATCCTTTATCAATACGGTGCTTTTGGCCATCGTCTAGGTAAAGAAGAAAGTGTTGACCAGCTCTTTAAGAATCGTCGAGCGACAGTTTCGCTGGGCTATATCGGCTTGTATGAAGTAGCGACAGTTTTCTTTGGTAACAGCTGGGAAAGTAATCCAGATGCTAAGGAATTCACGCTGGATATCATTCGCGATATGAAACGCCGTGTAGAAGAGTGGTCAGACCAATACGGTTATCATTTCTCTATCTACTCAACACCGTCTGAAAGTTTGACAGACCGTTTCTGTCGACTAGATACAGACAAGTTTGGTTCTATTCCTGATATTACAGATAAGGAATACTATACCAACTCTTTCCACTACGATGTTCGTAAAAATCCAACACCGTTTGAAAAATTGGACTTTGAGAAAGTCTATCCAGAAGCAGGTGCGTCGGGTGGTTTCATCCATTATTGTGAGTATCCAGTTCTCCAGCAAAATCCAAAGGCCTTGGAAGCTGTGTGGGATTATGCCTATGACCGCGTGGGTTATCTTGGGACCAATACTCCAATTGACCGTTGCTATAAGTGTGACTTTGAGGGGGATTTTGAGCCAACTGAGAGAGGATTTGCTTGTCCAAACTGTGGCAATAGTGACCCTAAAACAGTAGATGTTGTTAAACGGACTTGTGGCTATCTAGGCAATCCTCAAGCAAGACCTATGGTCAACGGCCGTCACAAGGAAATCGCTGCGCGTGTCAAACATATGAATGGCTCAACGATTAAAATGGCTGGTCATCAAGTAACAAATTAGAAAGAAATGAAATGGGAAAATATCAATTAGACGATAAGGGGCGCGCACAAGTAACCCGTTATCACGAGAAACACTCTAAAGGTGGAGCTGGTAAAAAAGAACGTTTGCTTAACCTCAGAGAACAATTTTTAAACAAGAACAAGGAAAAATAAAAGTGAGAGTCAGCTCTCGCTTTTCTCTTAGTAGGAGGTAAGGATGGAATTACGCAGACCAAGATTAGCAGATAAAGAGACAGTTTTAGAGATGATGGCAGAGTTTAAAAGGTCCCAGTCACCTCACGACGGTGGTTTCTGGGATACAGAGAACTTTGTGTATGAAGAATGGTTGGAAACAAATATGCAAAAAGAAATGGGAATAAACTTGCATGAAAATCGTGTTCCTTCTATTCAATTTGTATCATTTGATGATGTAGGTCATGCTCTAGGATTTTTGAATCTGCGATTGAGCCTGAATGAGGATTTACTGAAATATGCTGGCCACATTGGCTACTCCATTCGTCCATCAGAAAGAGGTAAAGGTTATGCTAAGGAAACTCTCCGTCAGGGCTTGCAAGTTGCTAAGGAAAAGAACATTAAACGAGCTTTAGTGACTTGTAGCACAGAAAATCCAGCAAGCCGAGCTGTTATCTTAGCTAATGGTGGGGAGTTGGAGGATGTTCGAAACGGAACGGAGCGCTATTGGATAGACTTGGAGTAGACAGCATGACATGGAATACACCAAAACCTGGTGAATGGAAAAGCGAGGAGCTTAGTAAAGGGCGGATTATTGATTACAAGGCCTTTAACTTTGTCGATGGAGAAGGCGTGCGCAACTCCCTCTATGTCGCAGGCTGTATGTTCCACTGCGAGGGTTGTTATAATGTAGCGACCTGGTCTTTCAATGCAGGAATACCCTATACAGCAGAATTAGAAGAACAGATCATGGCAGACCTTGTCCAGCCCTATGTTCAAGGCTTGACCTTGCTGGGAGGGGAACCTTTTCTCAATACGGGCATTCTCTTGCCTCTCGTTAAACGCATTCGTAAGGAATTGCCAGATAAAGACATCTGGTCCTGGACGGGATATACTTGGGAAGAAATGATGTTGGAAACTCCAGATAAACTGGAACTCTTATCATTGATTGACATTCTTGTCGACGGACGATACGATCGAACTAAGAGAAATCTCATGCTCCAGTTTCGAGGTTCGTCCAATCAACGTATCATCGATGTGCAAAAATCTCTCAAAAGTGGGCAAGTAGTGATTTGGGATAAACTCAATGACGGGAAAGAAAGCTATGAACAGGTGAAGAGAGAGTAACTTTCTTCTATGAAAATACTTAAATAAATGACCTGTCAAAAAGGAAAACATTTTCATGTTAAAAATTTTAAAAAACAGCAACAAATCCCTTGCAATCGCAGGGGCTTTGTGTTATTCTATTATGGTGCTGTAAATTACAGCCTTAGCTTTGATGCAAGAGGTTGCGACACGCTCGGTTGCATTGCCACGCAACAGCGCGTCGGTTTTCTTGTGGAGCTAGCCTATTATCTTAAATAGACGAAAAGGAGAAAAAGATGGCAAACAAAAAAATCCGTATCCGTTTGAAAGCTTACGAACACCGTACGCTTGACACAGCGGCTGCAAAAATCGTAGAATCAGCTACTCGTACAGGTGCACAAGTTGCGGGTCCAATCCCACTTCCAACTGAACGTAGCCTCTACACAATCATTCGTGCGACTCACAAATACAAAGACTCTCGCGAACAATTTGAAATGCGTACACACAAACGTTTGATCGATATCGTTAACCCAACTCAAAAAACAGTTGATGCTTTGATGAAATTGGATCTTCCAAGTGGTGTAAACGTAGAAATCAAACTTTAATCTAAAGCTTGATATCTTGAGCATAAAAAACGCTCGTTAAAAACTTTTTGAATAAAAATATAGAAAAGGAACTATTTTCTCATGACAAAAGGAATCTTAGGGAAAAAAGTGGGAATGACTCAAATCTTCACTGAAGCTGGCGAATTGATCCCTGTAACAGTTATTGAAGCAACTCCAAACGTTGTTCTTCAAGTTAAAACTGTTGAAACAGACGGATACAACGCTATCCAAGTTGGTTTCGATGACAAACGCGAAGTATTGAGCAACAAACCTGCTAAAGGACATGTAGCGAAAGCTAACACGGCTCCTAAGCGCTTCATTCGTGAATTCAAAAACGTTGAAGGCTTGGAAGTTGGTGCTGAAATCACAGTTGAAACATTCGCAGCTGGAGATGTTGTTGACGTAACTGGTACTTCTAAAGGTAAAGGTTTCCAAGGTGTTATCAAGCGCCACGGACAATCACGTGGACCAATGGCTCACGGTTCTCGTTACCACCGTCGTCCAGGTTCTATGGGACCTGTTGCACCTAACCGCGTATTCAAAGGTAAAAACCTTGCAGGACGTATGGGTGGCGACCGCGTAACAATTCAAAATCTTGAAGTTGTACAAGTTGTTCCAGAAAAGAACGTTATCCTTATCAAAGGTAACGTACCAGGTGCTAAGAAATCTCTTATCACTATCAAGTCAGCAGTTAAAGCTGGTAAATAATAAGGAAAGGGGAATACAGTCAAAATGGCAAATGTAACATTATTCGACCAAACTGGTAAACAAGCGGGCGAAGTTGTTCTTAACGATGCAATCTTTGGTATCGAACCAAACCAATCTGTTGTGTTTGATGTGATCATCAGCCAACGTGCTAGCCTTCGTCAAGGAACTCACGCAGTTAAAAACCGCTCAGCTGTTTCAGGTGGCGGACGCAAACCATGGCGTCAAAAAGGAACTGGACGTGCTCGTCAAGGTTCTATCCGCTCTCCACAATGGCGTGGTGGTGGAATCGTCTTCGGACCAACTCCACGTAGCTATGCGTACAAACTTCCTCAAAAAGTTCGTCGCCTTGCACTTAAATCTGTTTACTCAGAAAAAGTTGCTGAAAATAAATTTGTAGCCGTTGATTCTCTTGAATTTACAGCTCCAAAAACTGCTGAATTTGCAAAAGTTCTTGCAGCTTTGAGCATCGATTCTAAAGTCCTTGTTATTCTTGAAGAAGGAAACGAATTCGCAGCTCTCTCAGCTCGTAACCTTCCAAACGTGAAAGTTGCGACTGCTACAACTGCAAGTGTTCTTGACATCGCAAATAGTGACAAACTTCTTGTTACTCAAGCAGCTATCTCTAAAATCGAGGAGGTTCTTGCATAATGAATTTGTATGATGTTATCAAAAAACCTGTAATCACTGAAAGCTCAATGGCTCAACTTGAAGCAGGCAAATATGTATTTGAAGTTGACACTCGTGCACACAAACTTTTGATCAAGCAAGCTGTTGAAGCTGCTTTCGAAGGTGTTAAAGTTGCTAATGTTAACACAATCAACGTAAAACCAAAAGCTAAACGTGTTGGACGTTACACTGGTTTTACTAACAAAACTAAAAAAGCTATCATCACACTTACAGCTGATTCTAAAGCAATCGAGTTGTTTGCTGCTGAAGCTGAATAATCTAAGGAGGAAATATCGTGGGAATTCGTGTTTATAAACCAACAACAAACGGTCGCCGTAATATGACTTCTTTGGATTTCGCTGAAATCACAACAAGCACTCCTGAAAAATCATTGCTTGTTGCATTGAAGAGCAAGGCTGGTCGTAACAACAACGGTCGTATCACAGTTCGTCACCAAGGTGGTGGACACAAACGTTTCTACCGTTTGGTTGACTTCAAACGTAACAAAGACAACGTTGAAGCAGTTGTTAAAACAATCGAGTACGATCCAAACCGTTCTGCAAACATCGCTCTTGTACACTACACTGACGGTGTGAAAGCATACATCATCGCTCCAAAAGGTCTTGAAGTAGGTCAACGTATCGTTTCAGGTCCAGAAGCAGATATTAAAGTCGGAAATGCTCTTCCACTTGCTAACATCCCAGTTGGTACTTTGATCCACAACATCGAGTTGAAACCAGGTCGTGGTGGTGAATTGGTACGTGCTGCTGGAGCATCTGCTCAAGTATTGGGTTCTGAAGGTAAATACGTTCTTGTTCGTCTTCAATCAGGTGAAGTTCGTATGATTCTTGGAACTTGCCGTGCTACAGTTGGTGTTGTCGGAAATGAACAACATGGACTTGTAAACCTTGGTAAAGCAGGACGTAGCCGTTGGAAAGGTATCCGCCCAACAGTTCGTGGTTCTGTAATGAACCCTAACGATCACCCACACGGTGGTGGTGAAGGTAAAGCACCAGTTGGTCGTAAAGCACCATCTACTCCATGGGGCAAACCTGCTCTTGGTCTTAAAACTCGTAACAAGAAAGCGAAATCTGACAAACTTATCGTTCGTCGTCGCAACGAGAAATAATATTAAACTAGTCGCTTAAGTAACTAGTAAATCCGCCAGCTCGGTAGCGCTCCATAGGAGCGCAAGCCGCTGTGGTACAACATTTAAAGGAGAAAATATAAAAATGGGACGCAGTCTTAAAAAAGGACCTTTCGTCGATGAGCATTTGATGAAAAAAGTTGAAGCTCAAGCTAGCGACGAAAAGAAAAAAGTTATTAAAACTTGGTCACGTCGTTCAACGATCTTCCCAAGTTTCATTGGTTACACTATTGCAGTTTATGACGGACGTAAACACGTACCTGTTTACATTCAAGAAGACATGGTAGGTCACAAACTTGGTGAATTTGCACCAACTCGTACTTACAAAGGTCACGCTGCAGACGACAAGAAAACACGTAGAAAATAAGGAGAACATAAATGGCAGAAATTACTTCAGCTAAAGCAATGGCTCGTACAGTACGTGTTTCACCTCGTAAATCACGTCTTGTTCTTGATAACATCCGTGGTAAAAGCGTAGCCGATGCAATCGCAATCTTGACATTCACTCCAAACAAAGCTGCTGAAATCATCTTGAAAGTTTTGAACTCAGCTGTAGCTAACGCTGAAAACAACTTTGGTTTGGATAAAGCTAACTTGGTAGTATCTGAAGCATTCGCAAACGAAGGACCAACTATGAAACGTTTCCGTCCACGTGCGAAAGGTTCAGCTTCACCAATCAACAAACGTACAGCTCACATCACTGTAGCTGTTGCAGAAAAATAAGGAGGTAAAATCGTGGGTCAAAAAGTACATCCAATTGGTATGCGTGTCGGCATCATCCGTGATTGGGATGCCAAATGGTATGCTGAAAAAGAATACGCGGATTACCTTCATGAAGATCTTGCAATCCGTAAATTCGTTCAAAAAGAACTTGCTGACGCAGCAGTTTCAACTATCGAAATCGAACGCGCAGTAAACAAAGTTAACGTTTCACTTCACACTGCTAAACCAGGTATGGTTATCGGTAAAGGTGGTGCTAACGTTGATGCACTCCGTGCGAAACTTAACAAATTGACTGGAAAACAAGTACACATCAACATCATCGAAATCAAACAACCTGATTTGGATGCTCACCTTGTAGGTGAAGGAATTGCTCGTCAATTGGAGCAACGTGTTGCTTTCCGTCGTGCACAAAAACAAGCAATCCAACGTGCAATGCGTGCTGGAGCTAAAGGAATCAAAACTCAAGTATCAGGTCGTTTGAACGGTGCAGATATCGCCCGTGCTGAAGGATACTCTGAAGGAACTGTTCCACTTCACACACTTCGTGCAGATATCGATTACGCTTGGGAAGAAGCAGATACTACATACGGTAAACTTGGTGTTAAAGTATGGATCTACCGTGGTGAAGTTCTTCCAGCTCGCAAAAACACTAAAGGAGGTAAATAACCAATGTTAGTACCTAAACGTGTTAAACACCGTCGTGAATTCCGTGGAAAAATGCGCGGTGAAGCAAAAGGTGGAAAAGAAGTAGCATTCGGTGAATACGGTCTTCAAGCTACAACTAGCCACTGGATCACTAACCGCCAAATCGAAGCTGCTCGTATCGCCATGACTCGTTACATGAAACGTGGTGGTAAAGTTTGGATTAAAATCTTCCCACACAAATCATACACTGCTAAAGCTATCGGTGTGCGTATGGGATCTGGTAAAGGGGCACCTGAAGGTTGGGTAGCACCAGTTAAACGTGGTAAAGTGATGTTCGAAATCGCTGGTGTATCTGAAGAGATCGCTCGCGAAGCGCTTCGTCTTGCTAGCCACAAATTGCCAGTTAAATGTAAATTCGTAAAACGTGAAGCAGAATAAGGAGAAGGCATGAAACTTAATGAAGTAAAAGAATTTGTTAAAGAACTTCGTGGTCTTTCTCAAGAAGAACTCGCGAAGCGCGAAAACGAATTGAAAAAAGAATTGTTTGAACTTCGTTTCCAAGCTGCTACTGGTCAATTGGAACAAACAGCTCGCTTGAAAGAAGTTAAAAAACAAATCGCTCGTATCAAAACAGTTCAATCTGAAGCGAAATAATAGACTAGGGAAGGAGAAATTTCAATGGAACGCAATAATCGTAAAGTTCTTGTTGGACGTGTTGTATCTGACAAAATGGACAAGACAATCACAGTTGTAGTTGAAACAAAACGTAACCACCCAGTCTATGGTAAACGTATTAACTACTCTAAAAAATACAAAGCTCATGATGAAAACAATGTTGCCAAAGAAGGCGATATCGTACGTATCATGGAAACTCGCCCGCTTTCAGCTACAAAACGTTTCCGTCTTGTAGAAGTTGTTGAAGAAGCGGTCATCATCTAATCAAACCTGAAAGGAGAAAACTGAAATGATTCAAACAGAAACTCGTTTGAAAGTCGCAGACAACAGCGGTGCTCGCGAAATCTTGACTATCAAAGTTCTTGGTGGTTCAGGACGTAAATTTGCAAACATCGGTGATGTTATCGTGGCATCTGTAAAACAAGCTACTCCTGGTGGTGCGGTTAAAAAAGGTGACGTTGTTAAAGCAGTTATCGTTCGTACTAAATCAGGTGCTCGTCGTGCTGATGGTTCATACATCAAATTTGACGAAAACGCAGCAGTTATCATCCGTGAAGACAAAACTCCTCGCGGAACACGTATCTTTGGCCCAGTTGCACGTGAATTGCGTGAAGGTGGCTTCATGAAGATCGTGTCACTTGCTCCAGAAGTACTTTAATTTTTAGAAACAAACTAGTCCCCTGGATTTACCTCCAGGGTGCCCTTATGGGCGTAAGAAAAATCAAGGAGAAACCTAATGTTTGTAAAAAAAGGCGACAAAGTTCGCGTAATCGCTGGTAAAGATAAGGGAACAGAAGCTGTTGTCCTTACTGCCCTTCCAAAAGTAAACAAAGTTATCGTTGAAGGTGTTAACATCGTTAAGAAACACCAACGTCCAACTAACGAGCTTCCTCAAGGTGGTATCATCGAAAAAGAAGCAGCTATCCACGTATCAAACGTTCAAGTTTTGGACAAAAATGGTGTAGCTGGTCGTGTTGGTTACAAATTTGTAGACGGTAAAAAAGTTCGCTACAACAAAAAATCAGGCGAAGTGCTTGATTAATCACGAAGGAAAGGAGAAGTATAATGGCAAATCGTTTAAAAGAAAAATATCTTAATGAAGTAGTTCCTGCTTTGACAGAACAATTCAACTACTCATCAGTGATGGCTGTGCCTAAAGTAGATAAGATCGTTTTGAACATGGGTGTTGGTGAAGCTGTATCAAACGCTAAAAGCCTTGAAAAAGCTGCTGAAGAATTGGCACTTATCTCAGGTCAAAAACCACTTATCACTAAAGCTAAAAAATCAATCGCCGGCTTCCGTCTTCGTGAAGGTGTTGCGATCGGTGCAAAAGTTACCCTTCGTGGTGAACGTATGTACGAATTCTTGGATAAATTGGTTTCAGTTTCACTTCCACGTGTACGTGACTTCCACGGTGTTCCAACAAAATCATTTGATGGACGCGGAAACTACACACTTGGTGTGAAAGAACAATTGATTTTCCCAGAAATCAACTTCGATGACGTTGACAAAACTCGTGGTCTTGACATCGTTATCGTAACAACTGCTAACACTGACGAAGAGTCACGTGCATTGCTTACAGGCCTTGGAATGCCTTTTGCAAAATAATATAGGAGGTAAATCTAATGGCTAAAAAATCAATGATTGCTAAGAACAAACGTCCAGCGAAGTTCTCTACTCAAGCTTATACTCGTTGTGAAAAATGTGGTCGTCCACATTCAGTTTACCGCAAATTTAAACTTTGCCGTGTTTGCTTCCGTGAATTAGCTTACAAAGGACAAATCCCAGGTGTTACCAAAGCATCTTGGTAATATCATGATACAAAGAGCGTAACAACCACAGCAAAAATAGGAAATTTGGTGTAGGAGCGATGCTCCAAAACAAATTTATCTTTTTTGCTCAGGTTGTAGCTCGTGTTCAAATAAGAGTTTTCTCATTTGAATGTATCAATACTATCTGAGCCTAGCTCAATCATTAACTAGCAAGTGCAACTTGCAAACTACTAGTAAGAGGAGAAAAACAAAATGGTTATGACTGACCCAATCGCAGACTTCCTAACTCGTATTCGTAATGCTAACCAAGCTAAACACGAAGTACTTGAAGTACCTGCATCAAACATCAAAAAAGGGATTGCTGAAATCCTTAAACGCGAAGGTTTTGTAAAAAACGTTGAAATCATCGAAGATGACAAACAAGGCATCATCCGTGTATTTCTTAAATACGGACCAAACGGTGAAAAAGTTATCACTAACTTGAAACGTGTTTCTAAACCAGGACTTCGTGTCTACAAAAAACGTGAAGACCTTCCAAAAGTTCTTAACGGACTTGGAATTGCTATCCTTTCAACTTCTGAAGGTTTGCTCACTGATAAAGAAGCACGCCAAAAGAATGTTGGTGGGGAAGTTATCGCTTACGTTTGGTAAAATCAAGATACAAAGCTCGTAAAGAACAAAGCAAAATTAGAAAGTTGGAGAAGTTTGTTGACAAACAAGCCAACTTATCTATTTTGCACAGTTCTTAGAGCGTGTTCAGTTCAGTTTTTGAACTAAATAAGTATCTGAACCCCCGTGAAAACTGGCCGTTTAGGCCTGACAATTTAACAGGAGAAAATAAACATGTCACGTATTGGTAATAAAGTTATCGTGTTGCCTGCTGGTGTAGAAATCACTAACAATGACAACGTTGTAACTGTAAAAGGACCTAAAGGAGAACTTACTCGTGAGTTCTCAAAAGATATTGAAATTCGTGTGGAAGGTACTGAAGTAACTCTTCACCGTCCAAACGATTCAAAAGAAATGAAAACTATCCACGGAACTACTCGTGCCCTTTTGAACAACATGGTTATTGGTGTATCAGAAGGATTCAAGAAAGAACTTGAAATGCGCGGGGTTGGTTACCGTGCACAACTTCAAGGATCTAAACTTGTTTTGGCTGTTGGTAAATCTCATCCAGACGAAGTTGAAGCTCCAGAAGGAATTACTTTTGAACTTCCAAACCCAACAACAATCGTTGTTAGCGGAATTTCAAAAGAAGTAGTTGGTCAAACAGCTGCTTACGTACGTAGCCTTCGTTCACCAGAACCATATAAAGGTAAAGGTATCCGTTACGTTGGTGAATTCGTTCGCCGTAAAGAAGGTAAAACAGGTAAATAATGTTGAGTGGTTGATTCTCAACCACCAACCTATTTTCCAACTTTGTGCATAGCACACGATTTAAAACTAAAGAGGTGAAAACTGTGATTTCAAAACCAGATAAAAACAAACTCCGCCAAAAACGCCACCGTCGCGTTCGCGGAAAACTCTCTGGAACTGCTGATCGCCCACGTTTGAACGTATTCCGTTCTAATACAGGCATCTACGCTCAAGTGATTGATGACGTAGCGGGTGTAACGCTCGCAAGTGCTTCAACTCTTGACAAAGAAGTTTCAAAAGGAACTAAAACTGAACAAGCCGTTGCTGTCGGTAAACTCGTTGCAGAACGTGCAAACGCTAAAGGTATTTCAGAAGTGGTGTTCGACCGCGGTGGATATCTATATCACGGACGTGTGAAAGCTTTGGCTGATGCAGCTCGTGAAAACGGATTGAAATTCTAATAGGAGGACACTAGAAAATGGCATTTAAAGACAATGCAGTTGAATTAGAAGAACGCGTAGTTGCTGTCAACCGTGTTACAAAAGTTGTTAAAGGTGGACGTCGTCTTCGTTTCGCAGCTCTTGTTGTTGTTGGTGACCACAACGGTCGCGTAGGATTTGGTACTGGTAAAGCTCAAGAAGTTCCAGAAGCAATCCGTAAAGCAGTAGATGATGCTAAGAAAAACTTGATCGAAGTTCCTATGGTTGGAACAACAATCCCACACGAAGTTCTTTCAGAATTCGGTGGAGCTAAAGTATTGTTGAAACCTGCTGTAGAAGGTTCTGGAGTTGCCGCTGGTGGTGCAGTTCGTGCCGTTGTGGAATTGGCAGGTGTGGCAGATATTACATCTAAATCACTTGGTTCTAACACTCCAATCAACATTGTTCGTGCAACTGTTGAAGGTTTGAAACAATTGAAACGCGCTGAAGAAGTTGCTGCCCTTCGTGGTATTTCAGTTTCTGATTTGGCATAAGAAAGGGGATAAAATGGCTCAAATTAAAATTACTTTGACTAAGTCTCCAATCGGACGCATTCCATCACAACGTAAAACTGTTGTAGCACTTGGACTTGGCAAATTGAACAGCTCTGTTATTAAAGAAGATAACGCTGCTATCCGTGGTATGATCACTGCAGTATCTCACTTGGTAACAGTTGAAGAAGTAAACTAATGAATTTTTAGGGGATGTGCACTATACCATCCCCTAAAACTAGATATAGTCATCTATGATGACGTCGTATAGGCGAGTTGATTGGGGAGACAACCTTTTCTCCCTTATCGGCGCTAGCATTTTACAAAAGAGGAGAAAATAAAAATGAAACTTCATGAATTGAAACCTGCAGAAGGTTCTCGTAAAGTACGTAACCGCGTTGGTCGTGGTACTTCATCAGGTAACGGTAAAACATCTGGTCGTGGTCAAAAAGGTCAAAAAGCTCGTAGCGGTGGCGGAGTTCGCCTTGGTTTTGAAGGTGGACAAACTCCATTGTTCCGTCGTCTTCCAAAACGTGGATTCACTAACATCAACGCTAAAGAATACGCAATTGTGAACCTTGACCAATTGAACGTCTTTGAAGATGGTGCTGAAGTTACTCCAGTTGTTCTTATCGAAGCAGGAATTGTTAAAGCTGAAAAATCAGGTATTAAAATTCTTGGTAACGGTGAGTTGACTAAGAAATTGACTGTGAAAGCAGCTAAATTCTCTAAATCAGCTGAAGAAGCTATCACTGCTAAAGGTGGTTCAGTAGAAGTCATCTAAGAGAGGTGACCTATGTTTTTTAAATTATTAAGAGAAGCTCTTAAAGTCAAGCAGGTTCGATCAAAAATTTTATTTACAATTTTTATCGTTTTGGTCTTTCGTATCGGAACTAGTATTACTGTTCCTGGTGTGAATGCCAATAGCTTGAATGCTTTAAGTGGATTATCCTTCTTAAACATGTTGAGCTTGGTCTCAGGGAATGCCATGAAAAACTTCTCAGTTTTTGCTCTTGGTGTTAGCCCCTATATTACGGCCTCTATCGTTGTCCAACTCTTGCAAATGGATATTTTACCCAAATTTGTAGAGTGGGGTAAACAAGGGGAAGTAGGTCGAAGAAAATTAAATCAAGCTACTCGTTATATTGCTCTAGTTCTCGCTTTTGTGCAATCTATCGGGATTACAGCTGGTTTTAATACTTTGGCTGGAGCTCAATTGTTGAAAACAGCTCTTACTCCACAAGTCTTTATCATGATTGGTATCATCTTAACAGCTGGTAGCATGATTGTGACTTGGTTGGGTGAGCAAATTACAGATAAGGGATACGGAAATGGTGTTTCTATGATTATCTTTGCCGGGATTGTTGCCTCAATTCCAGAGATGATTCAGGGCATCTATGTAGATTACTTTGTGAACGTCCCAAGTAGCCGTATCAACTCATCTATCATTTTCGTAATCATTTTGATAATTACTGTATTGTTGATCATTTATTTTACAACTTATGTTCAACAAGCAGAATACAAAATTCCAATCCAATATACTAAGGTTGCACAAGGTGCTCCATCTAGCTCTTACCTTCCTTTGAAGGTAAACCCTGCTGGAGTTATCCCTGTTATCTTTGCAAGTTCGATTACTGCAGCGCCTGCGGCTATTCTTCAGTTTTTGAGCGCTACAGGTCATGATTGGGCTTGGGTAAGAACAGCACAAGAAATGCTGGCAACAACTTCACCAACTGGTATTGCTATGTATGCTTTATTGATTATTCTCTTTACATTCTTCTATACGTTTGTACAGATTAATCCTGAAAAAGCTGCAGAAAACTTACAAAAGAGCGGTGCCTATATCCACGGAGTTCGTCCTGGTAAAGGTACAGAAGAATATATGTCTAAACTTCTTCGTCGTCTTGCAACTGTTGGTTCTCTCTTCCTTGGTGTGATTTCTATTTTACCGATCGTAGCAAAAGATGTTTTCGGACTTTCAGAAGCAGTTGCTTTTGGAGGAACCAGTCTTTTGATCATTATCTCTACAGGTATTGAAGGAATCAAACAATTGGAAGGTTACCTATTGAAACGTAAGTATGTTGGTTTCATGGACAGAACAGAATAAAAGTATTTACGAAATCAGTAAATACTGAGGGAGTGGAGGTTTAACTCTAACATTAGTGAGAGTTTGGTCTCCCCTCTTCTATTTTGTTTTTAAATAGGGGTGAAAAGACTTTTTGCTTCTATTTAAAAATAAAATAAGGAGATCAAATCATGAATCTTTTGATTATGGGCTTACCTGGTGCAGGTAAGGGAACTCAAGCAGCAAAAATCGTAGAACAATTCCATGTTGCACATATTTCAACAGGTGATATGTTCCGAGCTGCAATGGCAAATCAAACTGAAATGGGTGTTCTTGCTAAGTCATACATTGACAAGGGTGAATTGGTTCCTGATGAAGTTACAAATGGAATCGTAAAAGAACGCCTTTCACAAGATGATATTAAAGAAACAGGATTCTTATTAGATGGTTACCCACGTACAATTGAACAAGCTCATGCCTTGGACAAAACATTGGCTGAACTTGGCATTGAACTAGAAGGTGTTATCAATATTGAAGTGAACCCTGACAGCCTCTTAGAACGTTTGAGTGGCCGTATCATCCATCGTGTAACTGGAGAAACTTTCCACAAGGTCTTTAACCCACCAGTTGACTATAAAGAAGAAGATTACTACCAACGTGAAGATGATAAGCCTGAGACAGTAAAACGTCGTTTGGATGTGAATATTGCTCAAGGGGAACCAATCATTGCTCACTACCGTGCCAAAGGTTTGGTTCATGACATCGAAGGTAATCAAGATATCAATGATGTCTTCTCAGATATCGAAAAAGTATTGACAAATTTGAAATAAAGCGTTTTTCACACTTGCAAAAATCCGCTACAAATGTTATACTGAGATAGTCTGACTTATAATTGTTGTCTCTGTGTCTAGAGGCATCGAATCGAAATTTATGGAGGTGCTTTTGCGTGGCAAAAGACGATGTGATTGAAGTTGAAGGCAAAGTAGTTGATACAATGCCGAATGCAATGTTTACGGTTGAACTTGAAAATGGACATCAGATTTTAGCAACAGTTTCTGGTAAAATTCGTAAAAACTATATTCGTATTTTAGCGGGAGATCGTGTTACTGTCGAAATGAGTCCATATGACTTGACACGTGGACGTATCACTTACCGCTTTAAATAATCGAAAAACTTGGAGGGATAAGAAATGAAAGTAAGACCATCGGTCAAACCAATTTGCGAATACTGTAAAGTTATTCGTCGTAATGGTCGTGTTATGGTAATTTGCCCAGCAAATCCAAAACACAAACAACGTCAAGGATAAGATAGAAAGGAGAAAACATGGCTCGTATTGCTGGAGTTGACATTCCAAATGACAAACGCGTAGTAATCTCATTGACTTATGTTTATGGTATCGGACTTGCAACATCTAAGAAAATTTTGGCAGCTGCTGGAATCTCAGAAGATGTTCGTGTACGTGATCTTACATCAGATCAAGAAGATGCTATCCGTCGTGAAGTGGACGCAATCAAAGTTGAAGGTGACCTTCGTCGTGAAGTAAACTTGAACATCAAACGTTTGATGGAAATCGGTTCATACCGTGGTATCCGTCACCGTCGTGGACTTCCTGTCCGTGGACAAAACACTAAAAACAACGCTCGCACTCGTAAAGGTAAAGCTGTTGCGATTGCTGGTAAGAAAAAATAATATAGGAGGTAAAAGTCTTGGCTAAACCAACACGTAAACGTCGTGTGAAAAAGAATATCGAATCTGGTATTGCTCATATTCACGCTACATTTAATAACACTATTGTTATGATTACTGATGTGCATGGTAATGCAATTGCTTGGTCATCAGCTGGTGCTCTTGGTTTCAAAGGTTCTCGTAAATCTACACCATTCGCTGCTCAAATGGCTTCTGAAGCTGCTGCTAAATCTGCACAAGAACACGGTCTTAAATCAGTTGAAGTTACTGTAAAAGGTCCAGGTTCTGGTCGTGAGTCAGCTATTCGTGCGCTTGCTGCCGCTGGTCTTGAAGTAACAGCAATTCGTGATGTGACTCCAGTGCCACACAATGGTGCTCGTCCTCCAAAACGTCGCCGTGTATAATCATCGCATTACACTGCTTTTCGTTTAAGAGGGAGTAACTAAATGATCGAGTTTGAAAAACCAAATATAACAAAAATTGATGAAAATAAAGATTATGGCAAGTTTGTAATCGAACCACTTGAACGTGGCTACGGTACAACTCTTGGTAACTCTCTTCGTCGTGTACTTCTAGCTTCTCTACCAGGAGCAGCTGTGACATCTATCAATATTGATGGTGTGTTACATGAGTTTGACACAGTTCCAGGTGTTCGTGAAGACGTGATGCAAATCATTCTGAACATTAAAGGAATTGCAGTGAAATCGTACGTTGAAGACGAAAAAATCATCGAACTAGATGTTGAAGGTCCTGCTGAAGTAACAGCTGGTGACATTTTGACAGATAGCGATATTGAAATTGTAAATCCAGATCATTATCTCTTTACAATCGGTGAAGGTTCTTCTCTAAAAGCGACTATGACTGTTAACAGTGGTCGTGGATATGTACCTGCTGATGAAAATAAAAAAGATAATGCACCAGTTGGAACACTTGCTGTAGATTCTATTTATACACCAGTTACAAAAGTCAACTATCAAGTGGAACCTGCTCGTGTAGGTAGCAATGATGGATTTGACAAATTAACCCTTGAAATCTTGACAAATGGAACAATTATTCCAGAAGATGCTTTAGGGCTTTCAGCACGTATCTTGACAGAACATCTTGATTTGTTTACAAATCTTACTGAGATTGCTAAGTCAACTGAAGTGATGAAAGAAGCTGACACTGAATCTGACGACCGTATTTTGGATCGTACGATTGAGGAACTGGACTTGTCTGTGCGTTCATACAACTGTTTGAAACGTGCCGGTATCAATACTGTGCATGATTTAACAGAAAAATCTGAAGCAGAGATGATGAAAGTACGAAATCTTGGACGCAAGAGTTTGGAAGAAGTGAAACTCAAACTCATTGATTTAGGTCTTGGATTAAAAGATAAATAAAGGAGGAATACATGGCTTACCGTAAACTAGGACGCACTAGCTCACAACGTAAAGCAATGCTTCGCGATTTGACAACTGACCTTTTGATCAACGAATCAATCGTGACAACTGAAGCTCGTGCTAAAGAAATCCGTAAAACTGTTGAAAAAATGATTACTCTAGGTAAACGTGGTGATTTGCATGCACGTCGTCAAGCAGCTGCTTTCGTACGTAATGAAATCGCATCTGAAAACTATGATGAAGCAACTGATAAGTACACTTCTACTACAGCACTTCAAAAATTGTTCTCAGAAATCGCACCTCGTTATGCTGAACGTAACGGTGGATACACTCGTATCCTTAAAACTGAACCACGTCGTGGTGATGCAGCGCCAATGGCGATCATCGAATTAGTATAAAATCATCAATTTTGTTGAGTGTTATGATGATGGAGTCTTGTGCTCTTAGTCTAGCTCTGGTCTACCGCTAGGATTTCGGTCCTAGCGGGAACACTCATCATAAGTTGAGATAGTGGACGCTTGTTTACGAAATTGTTTTTTTCCTAAGAACAACTTCGTAAGCAGGCGTTTTTGAGTATTTTAGTTGGAATCATGCTATACTATTTAAGAAGAAATCTGCTGAATGTTCAGGTTTCCTATTTTAAAAAGAATTGGAGTTTGCTTATGAAAGCGATTATAACTGTTGTTGGTAAAGATAAATCTGGAATTGTTGCAGGTGTTTCTGGTAAAATTGCAGAATTGGGTTTGAACATAGACGATATCTCTCAAACTGTTTTGGATGAATATTTCACGATGATGGCTGTCGTCTCTAGTGATAAAAAGCAAGATTTTACTTATCTTCGTAATGAATTTGAAGCTTTTGGGCAAACTTTGAATGTAAAAATCAATATTCAGAGTGCAGCGATTTTCGAAGCTATGTATAATATCTAGGAGGTTATCATGGATATTAGACAAGTTACTGAAACCATTGCCATGATTGAGGAGCAGAACTTTGATATCAGAACCATTACCATGGGGATTTCCCTTTTGGACTGTATCGATCCAGATATCAATCGTGCTGCGGAGAAAATTTATCAAAAGATTACGAGCAAGGCAGCTAATTTAGTGGCTGTTGGTGATGAAATTGCGGCTGAGTTGGGAATTCCAATCGTTAATAAGCGTGTATCGGTGACTCCTATTTCTCTGATTGGGGCGGCGACAGATGCGACAGACTATGTGGTTCTGGCAAAAGCACTTGATAAGGCTGCGAAAGAGATTGGTGTGGACTTTATTGGTGGTTTTTCAGCCTTGGTACAAAAGGGTTATCAAAAGGGAGATGAGATTCTTATCAATTCTATTCCTCGTGCTTTGGCTGAAACGGATAAGGTCTGCTCGTCAGTCAATATAGGCTCAACCAAGTCTGGTATCAATATGACGGCTGTCGCAGATATGGGACGAGTTATCAAGGAAACGGCAACTCTATCTGATATGGGGGCAGCTAAGTTGGTTGTATTCGCTAATGCTGTTGAGGACAATCCATTTATGGCGGGTGCCTTCCATGGTGTTGGGGAGGCAGATGTTATCATCAATGTCGGAGTTTCTGGTCCTGGTGTGGTGAAACGTGCCTTGGAAAAAGTTCGTGGACAGAGCTTTGATGTAGTAGCAGAAACAGTCAAGAAAACTGCCTTTAAAATCACTCGTATCGGTCAATTGGTTGGTCAAATGGCCAGTGAGAGACTGGGTGTGGAGTTTGGTATTGTGGACTTGAGTTTGGCACCAACACCTGCAGTTGGAGACTCTGTGGCACGTGTCCTTGAGGAAATGGGGCTAGAGACAGTTGGTACGCATGGAACGACGGCTGCCTTGGCTCTCTTGAACGACCAAGTTAAGAAGGGCGGAGTTATGGCTTGCAACCAAGTTGGTGGTTTGTCTGGTGCCTTTATCCCTGTTTCAGAGGATGAAGGAATGATTGCTGCAGTGCAAAATGGCTCTCTTAATTTGGAAAAACTAGAAGCTATGACGGCTATCTGTTCCGTTGGTTTGGATATGATTGCCATCCCAGAAGATACTCCTGCTGAAACCATTGCAGCTATGATTGCGGATGAGGCTGCAATTGGTGTCATTAACATGAAGACAACGGCTGTTCGTATCATTCCAAAAGGAAAAGAAGGAGATATGATTGAGTTTGGTGGCCTATTAGGAACTGCACCTGTTATGAAAGTCAATGGGGCTTCGTCTGTCGATTTCATTTCTCGTGGGGGACAAATCCCAGCACCAATTCATAGTTTTAAAAATTAAGAAAATAGGAGAAATTTTAAGTTCTATTTAAGGTTGGATGTGTATACTATAATCATTAAATAAAGACCTCCTAATATTATTTGAAACAGATAACACTGATTTAGTTTGAATTTGATTTTCATCTAATATCTTTATTTAATAGAACTCCTAAACTTTTTCATAATAATCTCCTGCAAAAGTCACCTGTCTGGGTGGCTTTTGTTTTATCATCCATGATATAATAGAAGCAAACGGAGGACGGAAAATGGTAAAAGTACGATTGTATTTGGTACGTCATGGCAAGACTATGTTTAACACGATTGGTCGCGCGCAAGGTTGGAGCGATACTCCTTTAACGGCTGAAGGTGAGCGAGGGATTCAAGAATTAGGAATCGGTTTGCGAGAATCTGGTCTACAGTTTGATCGCGCTTATTCCAGTGATTCTGGCCGCACCATTCAGACAATGGGAATTATTCTTGAAGAACTTGGTTTGCAGGGGAAAATCCCTTATCGCATGGACAAACGTATCAGAGAATGGTGTTTTGGTAGCTTTGACGGAGCTTATGATGGTGATCTTTTCATGGGCATTATTCCTCGTATCTTTAATGTGGATCATGTTCACCAATTGTCTTATGCTGAACTGGCTGAGGGGTTGGTAGAGGTCGATACAGCTGGTTGGGCTGAAGGCTGGGAAAAACTCAGTGGCCGAATCAAGGAAGGTTTTGAAGCGATTGCCAAAGAAATGGAAGAACAAGGTGGGGGCAATGCCCTTGTCGTCAGCCACGGAATGACCATTGGAACCATTGTTTATTTGATTAATGGCATGCATCCGCATGGTCTAGATAATGGTAGCGTGACGATCCTTGAATATGAGGACGGCCAGTTTAGCGTAGAAGTTGTCGGCGACCGTAGTTACCGAGAACTAGGACGTGAGAAGATGGAAGAAGCCTCTATTTAATCAGTCTAGACTTGCTTGTTATGAACTAGGGATTTGATAAGAATATCAAGATAAGAAAAAACAGCCGAGGGTAATCCTTTCGGCTGTTTTTGATGGGGGAAACTAAAGTGTAATGCTGTTGCTTTTAGAGATTTTCATAAACAAGAGCAAGGAACCTACTGTTAGAACAGTCAGGATAGTTGACAAGGCTGCGGCTACACCGTAATTCCCTCTTAGAACCTCTGTATAAATGGCTACAGTCATTGTTCTTGTTTTGACATTGTAGAGGAGGATAGAAGTAGAGAGTTCTGAAATCATTGTGACCCAAGATAGGATGGCTCCAGAAATAATACCAGATAGCATCATTGGAGTTGTAATCTTGGCAAAGGTATTGAGACGGCTACTTCCTAAGCTTTCAGCAGCTTCTTCAATACTTGGGGCTATTTGTTGCAAGCTAGCAACAGATGAGCGAATAGTATACGGTAATCTTCTGACAGATAGGGACATAATTAAGATGAAAGCTGTCCCTGTAATCATAAGAAATCCACTTCCAAATAGACCGGTATTGAAGGAAGAAATGAAGGCAATCCCTAGAACAGTTCCGGGTACAATATAAGGGACCATACTGAGGCTGTCAATTAAGTTTGTAAACAAATTCCGTTTTCTAACGGCTAGGTAGGAGATAAATGTTGCGAATAGGACAACTAGAACTAAGGCAATCAAAGGGATACGAATAGTATTGAAAATAGCAGATCCCATACGATTGAAAGCTACCTTGTAACTGTTTAGAGAATAACCTTTGACAAATACCATACCTGATGTTTTTAGGAAAGAAGTATAAATCAAGTAGACTTGAGGTAGAACAGAGAACAAGATAATTCCGTAGACTGTTGCATAAATGGCAGCCATTTTTCCTTTTGTAGTTTTTTTAGGCTCAATTGGATGGAGCGAATTCATGCTGAAACTGTAGCGGTTTGAGATGTATTTTTGGATAAGGAAGATTGCCAAGGCAATGATAATCGCCATAATTGCTAAAGCAGATGCAAAAGCAGAATTTCCTCCAACCTCGCTAATGAATTGGGTATAAATCAAGACGGGGAAAGTCCGATATCCTTCACCAATCAACATAGGCGTTCCAAAATCTGAGAATGCTCTCATAAACACAAGCAGGGCAGCAGCTAGTAAGGTTGGAACTAGGAGAGGTAAAACAACCGTTACGATACGCTTAAATCCGAAGGACCCCATGCTTTCAGCAGCTTCAAGTAGAGAATTGTCAATACTTTTCATTGTCCCAGCAACGTATAGAAATACCAGTGGGAATAGTTGCAGTGTAAAGACAAGTACAATTCCTTTGAATCCATAAATATCAATAGCTGGAAGATGAAGGGTATTTGTCAGGAATTTAGTAATGACCCCATTTCGTCCCAGCAAGAGAATCCAGGAGTAGGCTCCCACGAAAGGAGCTGACATGGAAGCAATGATAATCAATATTTGAAGAAATTTCTTCCCCTTGAAATCATACATAGAGAAGAGATAAGCTAATAAGGTTCCTACGACTAAGGAAGTGACAGTAGCGGTAATGGAAACCTTGAAACTGTTGACAAGTGTCTCAGAGTAGTAGGCTTTACTAAAGAAAGTGACAAAATTAGCTAGTGAAAATTGTCCCTCATGTATGAGTGCTTGCTTGAGCACGGTAACGATAGGATAAACCAGAAAGACAAGATAGGTAAGAAAGATGAAGAAAGAGGAGGCTGTCCAAATATTTAGTTTTTTACGTTCCATGGTTGACTCCTTTTATCAGGTTTTGCGAACCATCTGCAGAAAAGACGTTTAATTTTTGAGTATTGATTCGTAGACGAATACGATCGCCTTTTTGTAGATCTTCTTCAAAAGTTGATTCTTCGCTAACTTGAATTTTTGAGGCAAAGCCTGTCTCGATGAAATATTCCGTATTTAGTCCAAGATAGACGCTATCGCTAATAGTTCCTTCAATATCTCCAGATTCATCTTTGATAAACTCTTCAGGACGAATGCTTACATGAATGGCTTGCTCCTCAGCCTGATCAAGGGCTGGCATTCGAAGAGCATAGCCATCTGAAAAGACGATATAAGCACCGTCGCTCCGTTTTTCGAGATTGGCAGGGATAATATTTGTGCGTCCGATAAAGGTTGCTACAAACTCATTAGCTGGTTTATGATAGAGTTCTTTTGGCCGACCGATTTGTTGGATGACTCCGTCTTTCATAACAGCAATTTGGTCTGAAATAGCCATAGCTTCTTCTTGGTCGTGGGTCACATAAACAGTTGTAATTCCCACTTCGTGTTGGATTTCTCGAATGGCTTGACGCATATCCAAGCGAAGTTTGGCATCTAGGTTGCTAAGCGGCTCGTCCATGAGGAGAACACTTGGATTAACAGCTAAGGCGCGTGCCAAGGCGACACGTTGTTGTTGTCCACCACTGAGTTTATCGGGCTTCCGATCCGCATATTGAGCAATTTGCATGAGTTCAAGATATTTATTGGTTTGTTGAATCAATTCTTCTTTTGGAACCTTCTTTTGCTTGAGACCAAAAGCGACATTATCTCGGACAGTCAAATGTGGGAAAATAGCGTAGTTTTGGAAAACCATCCCGATATTGCGTTTGCTGGGTTCCATATTATTGATTTTTGTATCATCGAAGTAAAATTCTCCACCTTCGATACTGTTGAAACCTGCAATCATACGAAGAAGGGTCGTTTTCCCACACCCTGAAGGTCCAAGAAGGGTAAAGAGACTTCCTTTTGGAATTGTAATGTTCAAATTCTCAATAACAGAGACATCGTGGTAGATTTTTTTGGCGTTAATAATTTTGATCTCACTCATAGTGAACCTCTTTTACTGTTTAGATTGGATATCTGTAAAGACTTCGTTGTATTTCTTAACGATATCTGACTTATTCTTGATGACATAATCATAATCTTCAGTGAGTGTTTTGATTTTGTCAATTGGTTTCATGTTTTCGCTTGTTTTGGCATTTTTACGAACAGGACGGTTAGTAGTGGTTGTACCAAGTGTATCTTGTACTTCTTGAGAGATAATAAAATCGATAAATTTCTTGGCATTTTCCATATTTTTTGCTTTTTTAACGATAGCAGCACTAGCAGGTAGGAAGACGGTTCCTTCTTTTGGATAGACTACCTTGATATTAGCTCCGTCATTTAAGAGTTTAACTGCTGGATCTTCATAAGAGAGACCAACAGCCATTTCTCCGTCAGCGACTGCTTTATAGACACCAGATGAGCTTGAACCGATTTTACCATCAATAAGTGTGAAGAGATCTTTTACATAAGACCAAGCTTTATCGTCTTTGTAACCACCTTGAGCTTGTAGCATATTTGTTAATTGAGCAAAGGCGCTAGAAGAGTTTGCTGGGTCAGCAGTTGCGATTTTTCCTTTTAGTTCAGATTTGAGAAGGTCGCTATATCCTTCGATGTTCATGCCTTTCGTTAAATCGGGATTGACGATTAAAACACTACCATCTAGTGTATAAGGTGTGGAGTAGCCAGTTGTGTTTTGATATTCTTTGATAACATTATCATTTTCTTTTGAAGTATAGTTTTCAAAGAGTTCTCCGTGGGTAGCATATTGTGTATAAGAACCACCAAAGATGACATCAGCTACAGGAGCTTCTTTTTCTGACTCTAGTTTTTTGAAAAGTTCTCCAGTACCAGCTTGAATCAGTTCTACTTTGATACCATATTTTTCTTCAAAGGCAGGAATAGTTGCTCCGATTAAGCCCTCTGAGTTTGGTGAATAAACGACTAGCGAACCGCCGTCTCCTTTATCAGATGAACCGCCATCGGCAGAGTCATTAGAAGAACAAGCAGCAAGACCAAAAAGAGCTAGTCCGCAAGCAGCATAATACATCCATTTCTTTTTCATGATGGATACCTCCGTTGTGTTATTTAAGTTTATTTTAAAACAATGTAAGCGTTTTTAAAACCGATAATTCTATTCTATTAGAGTAAAATTCTCTACAAAAACGGAAGTAATCTTTTGATTTTATAGCAGGGTTTGACAGTTAATCACTGTTAAGTCAAATTTTATTTTTTAGATTGGATATCTGTAAAAATGTCATTGTACTTTTTAAGAATAGCAGATTTGTTCTTGATGACATAATCTGAATCTTCAGTGGCAACATTGATTTCTGTCATAGCCTTCATATTTTTATTGGTTTTAGCATTTTTACGAATAGGTCTAATTGTAGTTTCAGTTCCTAGCTTATCTTGGATTTCTTGAGAAAGGAGGAAATCGATAAATTTCTTAGCGTTTTCCATATGTTTGGCATTTTTGACGATAGCCGCGTTACCAGGTAAAAAGACGGTTCCTTCTTTTGGATAAATGACTTTTACATCAACTCCATCATTTAAGAGTTTTAAGGCAGGGTCTTCATAGGTGAGTCCAACAGCCATTTCCCCATCGGCGACAGCTTTGTAAACATTTGAAGAGCTAGATGCAATTTTTCCATCTACTAGAGTAAATAGATTTTTCACATAGGTCCAAGCTTGTTCATTTTCGTATCCACCTTGATCTACAAGCATGTTTGTTAATTGTGCAAAGGCGCTAGATGCGTTACTTGGATCAGCAGTAGCCATTTTTCCTTTTAATTTAGGGTTGAGCAGATCATTGTAGCCTTCAATTTTAATATCTTTTGTAAGGGCTGAATTGGCAATGATGACACTGACATCAAGTGTGTAAGGTGTGTAGAAACCTGTTTTATTTTGATATTCAGGGATTATCTGGTCGTTCTCTTGAGAAATATAAGGTTCAAAAAGTTTTTCGTTAGAAGAGAAGAGAGCGTAGGAGCCTCCGAAAATGACATCGGCTACTGGGGATTCTTTTTCGGCCTCAGCTTTTTTGAACAATTCACCCGTGCTGGCTTGTACTAAATCAACCTTAATACCATATTTTTCTTCGAAGGCAGGTATTGTCTCTTCGATAAGGTCTTCAGGGTTAGGCGAGTAGACAACCAAAGTGTTATCTGAATCTTTTTCAGAGCTAGTTTCCGCTTCTATAGGAGAAGAACATCCTGATAAAGAAAGGAATATCCAGCTAAAATAGAGAAAGAATAGTATTTTTTTCATAAGTATCTCCTTTTTTACGAACATTTTCTCTACCTAGATTATTAATGTTTTTAAATTGTAGAGTCCTACAGGATATAATAAAAACCTTAAAGAAATCTAAAATGGGAAATAGGAAATGGGTATCTCGAGCAAGGATGGGTACATTGTAACTGGGATTTCGATGGCAATTCTCTTCAAAGCATGTCATTTTATCTGTGATTTCAAAGCTAAGATTTGAGCAGCTTGTAGCGAGTTTCCTAGTTTGCTCTAGTATAAGTACAAAATAAAAAGATTGCCTGAGTTGAGCAATCCGTTTACATCAATGGTTTTTATCCATGAGTTTTAATTCTTTTGGAGAAATATGGAGATACTTTTTAAAAACTTTGGCAAAATATTTATAGTCTGAAAATCCAACTTGTTCAGAGATATCGCTTAAGGGAGAACTAGGGGACTCAGCCATTTTATCTATAGCTTGCTTGAGGCGGTAGCGTAAGATATATTCATTTAGCGTCATTGGGAAGTCTTCTTTGATAACCTTATATAGATAACTTTCGCTATACCCTAGATTCTCTGCAATGCTAGAAATGGTAAAGTGCATACAGTAGTGTTGGTGCACAAATTCAAGAATTTGCTGAATGATTTGGTTTTGTGTATCAATTTGTTGGATAGAGGTGAGTAAAGTTTGATATTCTTTTAAAAAAGTAGTTTCTTGACGAGTGCTAACTTGTAATCGCAAAATAATTTTTTGAAGACATTCTGTCAACTCCTTGGTATCAATTGGTTTGGATAAGAAATCAACTGCCCCATATTGCATGGCTTTTTTAGCATTTTGAAAATCGTTATAACCTGATAAGATAACTTTTTCATAGGAGAGAGTACGAGTGGCTTCAAACATCATAAAAGCATCCATAATTGGCATTGTGATGTCTGTTAAGACAATATGAGGTTCTTTTTCTTGGATGAGTTTCATTCCCTCTTGACCGTGACTGGCAGTTCCTACGACTTGGATACCTAAGGCAGAGTAGTCTACGGCAATCTCTAGCCATTTTCGAATGAGGTGTTCGTCTTCTACGATAATGAGCTTAAACATGAGTTAGTCCTTTCGTTATAAATTTGACCCAAGTTTCTCCTTGGCGATTGACTCCTAAATCTAGCTGGACATCAGAAAAGAAATTGCTCAATCGTTTATAGCTGTTAACGATGCCATGCTGGGTATGAGGGCTTTCTAAAGAGTCTAAAATAGCGAGTCTCTCTTGTTTTGTGAGTCCTCCAGCATTATCCTTGACTAAAAAAGTCAGAGAATCTGCTTCCAAGGTAATTTGGATATCAATATGAAGATCAATACGGTATTGCATCCCATATTTTATAGCATTTTCTACGAGAGGAAGCAAGAAAAGCTTAGGTATAGGCTGATTATCAACAGTTTTTGGGCAGACAATATCATAGGAGAAGTGCTCGAAACGAATCTTATGAATCATAAGGTAATCTTCTATAATCTTTAAATCTTGGCAAATGGTTGTTTCTTTTTCTAAATCGGTGATACTGTAGCGAAGAATGCGCGTGAGATTTTGAATCAGGTCTTGTGTGAGAGCTGCATCCATTAAAGAAGTGATTTTAATCGTTTCAAGTGTATTGTAGAGAAAATGAGGATTGAACTGAGCTTCCAGCATTTTTCTTTCAAAAATCCACTTTTCTTTTTCTATGGTTAGCATTTTTTGATGAAGTTGATCTAATTCGTACAACATATTGTTGATTTTTTCTGCCATAAACTCAAACTCATCACCTGTTTGTAGAGAAAGCCTTTTTTCTGCTTGTTTAGGAATTTCTTGAAGTTGGTAAACCAAACTTTCAATAGGAACAGCATTGTGTGTGGCAATCTTATGAGCAATTCGCCTTGCTTGCCAGAAGTAGAGGAAGAATATACATAAGGTGAGAATGGAGGCTAGACCAAGTAAGCTAGGAATGGGAAAAAAGGATTGAAAAGTATAGATTGAAAAAATAGCACCGACTTTTTCTTTTTGAACAATAAGCGGTTCATTCGCATACCAGTGGGTGCGAGAGTGTAGGAGTTTTTCATCAAATTTTTCAAGAGTGGAAAGAGTAAACTGATTTGTATTGTTAGAGAATATATTTCCAAAGCTATCGGTAATGATGTATTTGGAATTTATAATTGGAAAACTGGAGATAAAGTCATTCTCATTTACGAAAACGATCGTATAGGCTATAACTCGTTGGTTTTTAAGTAGTGGTTTGATAAAGAGCGCGTAATGTTGTTTGTCTGAAGAGAGTGCAATTTTTTCTGTCACTTTATCTTGAGAAGGATTTTGAATGAGCAGTTTTAGATAGTAGGGTGATAAAATACTTTCTTGGTGATTTCGATTGGTACTGAATAGTAATTCACCTGTATCACTTAGGATAATGAGGTCAGAACTAAGTTTTAATTTAGCTTTTGTCTCGTAAAATAAGCTAAAGACTTCTCGCTCTGTGTGTTTACCATCCAAAAATCCAGGAATCATTTTATGGTTCATAGTAGTCAGGAGCTCATTATTTGCTTCTTTCATTTCTTGAACCTGTTTGACAATCTGTCTCGTATCTTTGGAGAGTTGTTGCTTTTGTAAAAAATAGGAAAAACCAAAAAGTAAAATGAGTAGTAAAAGAGAGGTCACAAAGGCTGCTATAGAGCTTCTATGGAGAATTTCTTTTTGGAGAGATTTTTTAAAAGAATGAGACATCCGCTACCTCCTTGGAAGGGTTTTCTGTTATAAGTATAGCAGTTTAAAAATTCTAGAGCAAGGTAAAATAGAAAAGTATAGAATAGAACGAGACCAAATTCCCTCAAAAATGGTATAATAGTAACATCACAAAATTGGAGAGAGACCATGAGTTTTTACAATCATAAAGAAATTGAGCCTAAGTGGCAGGGCTACTGGGCAGAACATCATACATTTAAGACAGGAACAGATGCATTAAAACCGAAGTTTTATGCTCTTGATATGTTCCCTTATCCGTCTGGAGCAGGTCTGCACGTAGGACACCCAGAAGGTTATACTGCAACCGATATCCTCAGCCGTTACAAACGTGCGCAAGGCTACAATGTCCTTCATCCAATGGGATGGGATGCTTTTGGTTTGCCTGCAGAGCAATACGCTATGGATACTGGTAATGACCCAGCAGAATTTACAGCTGAAAACATTGCCAACTTCAAACGCCAAATCAATGCGCTTGGATTTTCTTACGACTGGGATCGTGAAGTCAATACCACAGATCCAAATTACTACAAGTGGACACAATGGATTTTCACTAAGCTTTACGAAAAAGGCTTGGCCTATGAAGCGAAAGTGCCAGTAAACTGGGTTGAAGAGTTGGGAACAGCCATCGCCAACGAAGAAGTCCTTCCTGACGGAACTTCTGAGCGTGGAGGTTATCCAGTTATCCGCAAACCGATGCGTCAATGGATGCTTAAAATCACGGCTTATGCAGAACGCTTGCTCAACGACTTGGATGAGTTGGATTGGCCAGAGTCTATCAAGGACATGCAACGCAACTGGATTGGGAAATCAACTGGCGCCAATGTAACCTTCAAAGTTAAGGGAACAGACAAGGAATTCACAGTCTTTACCACTCGTCCTGACACCCTTTTCGGTGCGACTTTCACTGTCTTGGCTCCTGAGCATGACTTGGTTGACGCTATCACAAGCCCAGAGCAAGCAGAGGCTGTAGCAGACTACAAACACCAAGCTAGTCTGAAATCAGACTTGGCTCGTACAGATCTTGCTAAAGAAAAAACAGGAGTTTGGACTGGTGCTTATGCCATCAACCCTGTAAACGGCAAGGAAATTCCAATCTGGATTGCAGACTATGTTCTTGCTAGTTATGGAACAGGTGCGGTAATGGCTGTTCCTGCCCACGACCAACGTGACTGGGAATTTGCCAAACAATTTGACCTTCCAATCGTAGAAGTGCTTGAAGGTGGAAACGTTGAAGAAGCTGCCTACACAGAAGATGGACTTCATGTTAATTCAGACTTCCTAGATGGATTGAACAAAGAAGCTGCTATTGCTAAGATTGTGGCTTGGTTGGAAGAAAAAGGCTGTGGTCAGGAGAAGGTGACCTACCGTCTTCGCGACTGGCTCTTTAGCCGTCAACGTTACTGGGGTGAACCAATTCCAATCATTCATTGGGAAGATGGAACTTCAACAGCTGTTCCTGAAAGTGAATTGCCACTTGTCTTGCCTGTAACCAAGGATATCCGTCCTTCAGGTACTGGAGAAAGTCCACTAGCTAACTTGACAGACTGGCTTGAAGTGACTCGTGAAGATGGTGTCAAGGGTCGTCGTGAAACAAACACCATGCCACAATGGGCTGGTTCAAGCTGGTATTACCTCCGCTATATTGACCCACATAACACTGAGAAATTGGCCGATGAGGACCTCCTCAAACAATGGTTGCCGGTAGATATCTACGTGGGTGGAGCAGAGCATGCCGTTCTTCACTTGCTTTATGCTCGTTTCTGGCACAAATTCCTTTACGACCTTGGTGTTGTTCCAACAAAAGAGCCATTCCAAAAACTCTTTAACCAAGGCATGATTTTGGGAACAAGCTACCGTGACCACCGTGGGGCTCTTGTGGCGACTGATAAGGTTGAAAAACGTGACGGTTCTTTCTTCCATGTGGAAACAGGGGAAGAGTTGGAGCAAGCACCAGCCAAGATGTCTAAATCTCTTAAGAACGTTGTCAACCCAGATGACGTAGTGGAACAATACGGTGCCGATACTCTTCGTGTCTATGAAATGTTCATGGGCCCACTTGATGCTTCAATCGCTTGGTCTGAAGAAGGTCTGGAAGGAAGCCGTAAATTCCTAGACCGTGTTTACCGTTTGATTACGATTAAGGAAATCGTTGCGGAAAACAATGGCGCTCTTGACAAGGTCTACAATGAAACAGTCAAATCTGTCACAGAGCAAATCGAGTCTATGAAATTCAACACAGCTATTGCCCAACTCATGGTCTTTGTCAACGCCGCTAACAAGGAAGACAAGCTCTATGTGGACTACGCTAAAGGCTTTATCCAATTGATCGCCCCATTTGCGCCTCACTTGGCAGAAGAACTCTGGCAAACAGTGGCAGCAACAGGTGAATCAATTTCTTATGTCGCTTGGCCAACATGGGACGAAAGCAAATTGGTTGAAGACGAAATCGAAATCGTTGTCCAAATCAAAGGAAAAGTTCGTGCCAAACTCATGGTCGCTAAAGACCTATCACGCGAAGAATTGCAAGAAATTGCTCTAGCGGATGAAAAAGTCAAAGCAGAGATTGACGGTAAGGAAATCGTGAAAGTGATTGCGGTGCCGAATAAACTCGTTAATATTGTAACGAAGTAACCAATTTATTTGTTGGTTTCAAACTCAGACTGTCTGAGCTAACTAAACTCGTCAATATCGTTGTGAAATAAGATAGGAATCCTTCAGAGTAGAATCTGGGGGATTTTTTGAATGAAAAATATAATTCTGTTTCCAGCATCTTACCACTTAATCTCTCATTTTAACCACTTATCTCGAAAGTCGATTTTTCTTTCATACTTTTTGTTAAACTAGTGAGATAAAAGGAGGGAAGAAATATGATTTTACAAGCTAAACATTTGAGCAAATGGTACGGTAATCATATGGCTGTTGACGATATTCAGTTAGAGTTTGAAAAAGGGAGTTTTAATGCTATTTTGGGTCCCAATGGTGCAGGAAAATCAACCACCATTTCCATGTTAATCGGTTTGAAAAAGCCTACAAAAGGTCAGATTCGATATGCGCCAAATACGAAAATCGGAGTTGTTTTTCAAGCTAGTGTACTGGATGAGATGTTGACGGTTAGGGAAAATCTTACGATTCGTGCTCAACAGTATAAGGAGATTGCAGCAAGTCGTGTGGATGATTTGATCCATCAACTGGGTTTGACTGCTTTCCAGAAACAACTATATGGGACTTTGTCAGGTGGGCAAAAACGTAGGGTTGATATTGCGCGTGCTCTTCTTTCACAGCCAGATATTCTTTTCTTAGATGAACCAACGACAGGTCTAGATATTCAGACTCGCAAAGCCATTTGGGATTTACTGTCTCGACTACAAAAGGATGAAGGGATGACTATTATCTTAACGACTCATTATCTGGATGAAGCGGATGAAGCGGATCAGATCTATATCGTTGATCATGGGAAAGTGATTGCGCAAGGTTCTGCGACGGCTATTAAAAGTCAGTATGCATCTAATATCCTAAAAATTCGTTTTAAGGAAATGAAGGATTTAGAAAAGTTGCTACAGACTGGAATGACAGTAAAGGAAGAAAATGAGTTGGAATATCTTTTTTATCCAAGGACATCACTGGAAGCTATTGAATATTTGGCAAAAGTACGAGAAGAAATTGATTCTTTTGAGTTTCGTCCAGGTACCATGGATGATGCCTTTATTGCACTTACAGGAAGAGAGGTTCGCTAATGTTAGCTTTATTGAAACGGAATTTTATCTTATATTTTCGTAATCGTTCAGGAGTATTTTTCTCATTATTGGGGGCATTGATTTCCTTCCTCCTTTATATCATTTTTTTGCAGAAGAACTTGACAGATGCTTGGTCCCAACTCCCTGATAATACGAACCTTTTAAATAACTGGCTGATGGGTGGGACCTTGGCTGTGACTGGGATTACAACCAGTTTTACGGCTCTTACACAAATGGTACAGGATCGTGAAAATCAAGTGGATCAAGATCTCTTCTTGACAGATTTAGGTAGCTGGGGTTTACAGGTGTCCTATCTAATCAGTAGTATTGCCATCTCTTTTGTCATGCAGGTGTTTATGTTTGCTGTTATGGGGCTTTATTTTAAAGAAAGTCCAGTTATCAGTCATTTACCGGAAATTGCTTTGATTATGTTGTTAAGTAGTCTGCTTTCAAGTTTGATAAATATTCTCTTGATTTATCGTTTTCAATCTGTAGATAGTCTTGGCAAACTGGCAACTATAGTGGGAACTGCTTCTGGATTTTTAGTAGGAACTTATGTCCCTATTGGAGTTTTACCTGATTTTGCACAGATTATCATGAAGTGTACCCCTGCAACTTATATTGCTTCTCTTTATCGACAAATTTTAATGAAAGAGTACTTAGAGACCGCATTTACAGGAAATAGCAGATTGTTAAAGGAATTTCAAGAAAAAATGGGAATCCAAATCAACTGGCAAGAACTATTGACAAAGGAAGAGACATACTTTATAGTGGTTATTATCAGTCTCGTCGCTATTCTTCTTTGGCTTTTATTTGTTAAAGTGTTTAGCAAGAGAAAATAAAGGTATATTGGAGAGAAAATGAAGATTCGTTTTGAAATGAAGGCAGAGTTTTCAGAAAAGGACCCACAGATTGTAATTCAGGCAGCTCAGTTAACCGACCAAGCAAGGGAAGTCATGGAGTATTTAGAACAATTTTCAACGACCAATCAGGTGGTCATTCCTATTCGAACGGATGATCATCTGGTTATGGTGAAAATTGAGGATCTTATTCTAGCAGATATCGATAAGAACTTGTTAACCATTTATACGGTAGACGGGATTTATAAAACTAAGGAAACATTGATAAACTTTCAGAATCGGATTAATCGGCGTAACTTTATACAGATATCACGCCATTCAATTATAAACATTGACCACTTAGAATCGTTATCAGATAGCTTTTCAGGGAACATGATGGCTAAAATGACTCGGGGCATCAAATCTAGTGTGAGTCGGAAATACGTTAAGTCCTTAATGAATTATTTAGGTTTATAGGAGAAAATCATGAAACGATTAATTGATTATTTTGTATCGGGAATGCGCACGGCTTCCTTCTTTTATTTGAGTATGATGTTATTAGCTCAGTGTTATCCAGGTATTACCTATCCTGAACCAATGATAAAAAATATTCTAGCTCTGTTTTTAATGGGTGGAATTATGGGGGTATTGACTTTAATACTTGAAAAGCTAGAGTTTCTTGCTTTTAGTATACGTGTAGGAGTTCATTTATTAGTGACAGCTACTATTTTAGTATTGACCTCTCTATTTTTTGGTTGGGGTTCAGCCTTGTGGAGTCCCTTGCTTTGGTTCTTTTTCTTGTTAATTTATGGATTGATATGGTTGTATCAAATCTGGCAAACTCACAAACTCACCCAACGAATTAATCAAGCCTTAGAGGATAAAAGACAGAAAACGGGTCACTAATATAGTGTTGAGGATGAAGCTTGAAGACAGTGCCAGTTTCCAAAGAGAACAATTTGTGATATAGTATTTTCAGCGTAAAACAAGGAGAAGAAAAATGCCAGTAAACGAATATGGTCAGATGATTGGTGAGTCAATGGAGGGTTATACACCCGGTGCACTGCCTTCTATTGATTTCTTAGAAGGGCGTTATGCTCGAATAGAGGCTCTTTCAGTGGAAAAGCATGCGAGGGATTTGCTAGCTGTTTATGGCCCTGATACGCCTCAGGAGATGTGGACCTACCTTTTTCAGGAGCCAGTGGCAGATATGGAGGAGCTGGTTACCCTTTTAAATCAGATGTTGGCTCGTAAGGACCGTTTTTACTATGTAATCATAGACAAGGCGACTGGTAAGGCTTTGGGAACTTTTTCTCTCATGCGCATTGACCAGAATAACCGAGTAATAGAAGTCGGAGCAGTCACTTTTTCTCCAGTGCTCAAGGGGACACGGATAGGAACAGAAGCCCAGTATCTCCTAGCTCGCTATGTCTTTGAAGAACTCAACTATCGTCGCTATGAGTGGAAATGCGATGCTTTTAACCTGCCATCCAGACGAGCTGCGGAACGTTTGGGCTTTGTCTATGAAGGAACCTTCCGTCAGGCAGTGGTTTATAAGGGACGTACAAGGGATACGGATTGGTTGTCTATGATTGATAAGGACTGGCCTCAAGTCAAATCTCGTTTGGAAACATGGTTGCGTCCTGAAAACTTTGATAAAAATGGACGGCAGTACGAGAGCTTGAGAGAACTCTAATAGGTGATGATATGATTAGCGTTAGAAAGCAAGATGTTGTCAAGTTAGAAGATGTTTTACATCTCTATCAGGCTGTCGGTTGGACAAATTATACAAATCAACCTCAGATGCTGGAGCAGGCCTTATCTCATTCATTAGTGATTTATGTGGCACTTGATGGTGATGCTGTGGTGGGCTTGATTCGTTTGGTTGGAGATGAATTCTCATCAGTATTGGTTCAGGATTTAATCGTTTTACCTATCTATCAGCGTCAAGGGATTGGTAGTCTCTTGATGAAAGAGGCTTTAGAGGATTACAAAGATGCTTATCAAGTCCAGCTGGTGACAGAACAGACAGAAAAAAACGTGGGATTTTATCGTTCTTTGGGTTTTGAAGCCTTATCTACCTATGATTGTATAGGAATGACTTGGATAAACAGAGAAAAATAATAAAACTTGTTTTTTCTTAAGCAAAGTTTAAGGCTAGTCTAGTATTATATAGTCATTAAATAAAGACCTCCTAACTTTATTTAATGAAATCCTAAAACTTTTTTCATCATAATCTCCTAATGAAGTCACCCAATCAGGTGGCTTTTTTCGTGGGTAGGTGATGGTGATAGAGTTTTTTTGCAAAAAAATAGTAAAATTTGAGAAAAGTTAAGCTAGTTTTAAGCTTCGCCTTGTATCATATAGTTATTAAATAAAGACCTCCTAACTTTATTTAATAAAATCCTAAACTTTTCTTTTTCATAATAATCTCCCTTAACTCCACCCAATCAGGTGGAGTTTTTTGGCTCTATTTCAGGCTTTTGGGGACTATTCTAAAAATACTTTTTCGATATTTTTCGGCATTTTTTGGATTTTTGTCGGGGAATTGTCGGGGACTTTTTGAGGTTTTGTCGGGGACTTTTTAGCGAATATGACTAAGAAATAGGTCTGTTGTCGCTTCAGTTACTTCAACCTCAATTTGATTGCAAGTGTCTGTGAATTGAAGTGTTAGAACTGCTGTAATAATGCTCTTGGTTGTCAAGGCGTGGTGCATCATATTGTTGTACGGAGGTTAAAGAGAATGTAAACCTTTGACAAAATTCGTGAACTGTGAGATAATAAAAGGGAATTAAGTATTGTGTCTATATCATAGGCTAGAAAAGACCCCAAGCTCACGTCCAAATAAGCTTGGGGTCTTTTTGACACTATTTGTCCTTGTTTAGCCATTTATCGACTATCCGAAGAACGACACCGACCACAATTGGTCCGATGATAGTTTTAAGTATTGTATCCATCATGGGCTATCTCACCTCCTTTCGCAGGCGGTGTAGAAGTGCCGTATGATATTATACCACATACGTGCTAAACTTAGGAGTCACCAATCCAGTGGCTTTTTTGTTTGTGGCTTGGATTTTTGATATAATAGAGCCATGAGTAGAATTTTAGATAATGAGATAATGGGGGATGAGGAGTTAGTAGAACGCACACTCCGTCCTCAGTATTTACGTGAATATATTGGGCAGGATAAGGTTAAGGACCAGCTTCAAATCTTTATAGAAGCTGCCAAAATGCGGGATGAAGCGCTGGATCATGTGCTTTTATTTGGCCCTCCAGGCTTGGGAAAAACGACCATGGCTTTTGTTATTGCCAACGAACTAGGTGTCAATCTCAAGCAGACTTCGGGTCCAGTCATTGAAAAAGCCGGTGATTTGGTAGCGATTTTGAATGACTTAGAACCGGGGGATGTCCTTTTTATTGATGAGATTCATCGCTTGCCTATGTCAGTGGAAGAGGTGCTTTATAGTGCTATGGAGGACTTCTACATTGATATCATGATTGGGGCTGGTGAAGGCAGTCGCAGTGTTCATTTGGAGTTGCCACCTTTTACCTTGATTGGTGCGACGACTCGGGCTGGCATGCTTTCCAATCCTTTACGGGCACGTTTTGGGATTACAGGTCATATGGAGTATTATGCCCATGCTGACTTGACGGAAATTGTCGAGCGGACGGCAGATATTTTTGAGATGGAAATCACTCATGAGGCAGCGTCTGAGTTGGCTCTACGTAGTCGTGGAACTCCCCGTATTGCCAATCGTCTCCTTAAGCGCGTGCGCGATTTTGCTCAGATTATGGGGAATGGGGTTATCGATGATCTTATTACCGATAAGGCCTTGACCATGCTGGATGTTGACCATGAAGGTCTGGACTATGTGGATCAAAAAATCCTTCGTACCATGATTGAGATGTACGGTGGTGGTCCTGTCGGATTAGGAACTCTTTCTGTCAATATCGCTGAAGAGCGTGAGACGGTGGAGGACATGTACGAACCCTACCTCATCCAAAAAGGCTTTATCATGCGGACGCGGTCTGGACGGGTGGCGACTGCTAAGGCATATGAGCATTTAGGTTATGAATACAGTGAAAAATAAGCAAGAAATTCTAGAGGCTTTTAGAGAAAATCCGGATATGATGGCTATTTTGACGATCATCCGAAATCTTGGTCTGAAAGACTCGTGGTTGGCAGCAGGTTCTGTCAGAAATTTCATCTGGAATCTCTTGTCAGACACCCCCCCTTTTGACCATGAAACAGATGTAGATGTGATTTTCTTTGATCCAGATTTTTCTTATGAGGAAACCTTATTACTGGAGAAAAAGCTACGAGAGGACTTTCCTCAGTATCAGTGGGAATTGAAAAATCAGGTCTATATGCACCAGCATAGCCCTCATACTGCTCCCTATACCAGTTCCCGTGATGCTATGAGTAAGTATCCAGAACGGTGTACAGCGATTGGACTGCGCTTGAATGAAGAATTCGCTTTAGAACTCTTTACTCCTTATGGTCTCGAGGATATTTTGAATTTTCAAGTTCGTCCAACTCCTCATTTCATAGAAAATGAAGACCGAATGGAACTTTACCAAATACGTCTATCCAAGAAAAAGTGGCAGGAGAAATGGAAAAATTTGATTTTTAAAAATACTTAAGGAAACTTTAAGCTAGGAAGTGTATACTAAGTTCATAAGTTAAGAAGACCTTAACTTAAACTCCTAAAACTTTTTCATAATAATCTCCCTATAAAAAATAAAGTCGCCCAATCAGGCGGCTTATTTTTTTGAAAAATGGGCTTGGTGCCTGAGAATAATACTCAATGAAAATCAAAGTGCAAACTAGGAAGCTAGCCGCAGGTTGCTCAAAACACTGTTTTGAGGTTGCAGATAGAGCTGACGTGGTTTGAAGAGATTTTCGAAGAGTATAAATAGCTTAGTGATAGAAGAAAATGGGGAAATATGGTATAATGAAACGATAGATTTTTGAATAGGAATAAGATCATGTTTGGATTTTTTAAGAAAGATAAGGCTGTGGAAGTAGAGGTTCCGACCCAGGTTCCTGCTCATATCGGTATCATCATGGATGGGAATGGCCGTTGGGCTAAAAAACGTATGCAACCACGGGTCTTCGGTCACAAGGCGGGTATGGAAGCATTGCAAACTGTGACTAAGGCAGCCAACAAGCTAGGCGTCAAGGTGATTACGGTCTATGCTTTTTCTACGGAAAATTGGACCCGTCCAGATCAGGAAGTCAAGTTTATTATGAACTTGCCAGTAGAGTTTTATGACAATTATGTCCCGGAATTGCATGCCAATAATGTTAAGATTCAAATGATTGGGGAGACAGATCGCCTGCCTAAGCAAACCTTTGAAGCTTTAACCAAGGCTGAGGAATTGACTAAGAACAACACAGGATTGATTCTTAATTTTGCCCTCAACTATGGTGGACGTGCTGAGATTACACAGGCGCTTAAGTTGATTTCCCAGGATGTTTTAGATGACAAAATCAACCCAGGTGACATCACAGAGGAATTGATTGGCAACTATCTCTTCACCCAGCATTTGCCTAAGGATGTACGAGATCCGGACTTGATTATCCGTACTAGTGGAGAATTACGTTTGAGTAATTTCCTTCCATGGCAGGGGGCCTATAGTGAACTCTATTTTACAGATACCTTGTGGCCTGACTTTGACGAAGTAGCCTTGCAGGAAGCCATTCTTGCCTACAATCGTCGTCATCGCCGATTTGGAGGAGTTTAGGAGGAGATATGACAAAGGATTTACAAAAAAGAACCTTGTTCGCAGGGATTGCCCTGGCTATTTTCCTACCGATTTTGATGATTGGGGGACTCTTGCTTCAGATAGCAATTGGAATTATAGCCATGCTAGCCATGCATGAACTTTTGAAGATGAGAGGTTTAGAGACCATGACTATGGAGGGGCTCTTGACCCTCTTTGCAACCTTTGCCCTGACCATTCCCTTGGAGAATTACCTGACTTTTTTGCCAGTTGATGGGAATGTGGTTGCCTATAGTGTGTTGATTTCAATTATGTTAGGAACGACTGTTTTTAGCAAGTCTTATACGATTGAGGATGCTGTTTTCCCTCTTGCTATGAGTTTCTATGTGGGCTTTGGATTTAATGCCTTACTAGATGCTCGTGTTGCAGGTTTGGACAAGGCTCTCTTAGCTTTGTGTATCGTCTGGGCGACCGACAGTGGTGCCTATCTTGCTGGGATGAACTATGGGAAACGAAAATTAGCACCAAGGGTATCGCCTAATAAAACACTTGAGGGTGCCTTTGGCGGTGTTTTAGGAGCAATTTTAGTAACCATTATCTTTATGATAGTTGACAGTACAGTTGCTCTTCCGTATGGAATTTACAAGATGTCAGTCTTTGCTATTTTCTTTAGCATAGCTGGACAATTTGGTGATTTACTAGAAAGTTCGATTAAGCGTCACTTTGGTGTTAAGGATTCTGGGAAATTTATCCCTGGACATGGTGGTGTTTTGGATCGTTTCGATAGTATGTTGCTTGTATTTCCAATCATGCACTTATTTGGACTCTTTTAATCAAAAGACGGAGGAAATACTATGCTCGGAATTTTAACCTTTATTCTGGTTTTCGGGATTATTGTGGTGGTGCACGAGTTCGGACACTTCTACTTTGCCAAGAAATCAGGAATTCTAGTGCGTGAATTTGCAATTGGTATGGGACCCAAAATCTTTTCTCATATTGGTAAGGATGGAACGGCCTATACCATTCGAATCTTGCCTTTGGGTGGCTATGTTCGTATGGCCGGTTGGGGTGATGATACGACTGAAATCAAGACAGGGACTCCTGTCAGTTTGACGCTTACTGATGACGGTAAGGTTAAACGCATCAATCTCTCAGGTAAAAAATTGGATCAAACGGCCCTCCCTATGCAGGTGACCCAGTTTGACTTTGAAGACAAGCTCTTTATCAAGGGCTTGGTTCTGGAAGAAGAAAAAACATTTGCAGTGAATCACGATGCAACGGTTGTGGAAGCAGATGGAACTGAGGTTCGGATTGCTCCCTTGGATGTACAATATCAAAATGCAACTATCTGGGGCAAACTGATTACCAACTTTGCAGGTCCTATGAACAACTTTATCTTAGGTGTCGTTGTTTTTTGGATTTTAATCTTTATGCAGGGTGGTGTCAGAGATGTCGATACCAACCAGTTCCATATTATGCCCCAAGGGGCCTTGGCTAAGGTGGGAGTACCAGAGACAGCTCAGATTACCAAGATTGGTTCACATGAGATTAGCAACTGGGAAAGTTTGATCCAGGCTGTGGAAGCAGAAACTAAAGATAAGACGGCCCCAACCTTGGATGTGACTATTTCTGAAAAGGGTAGAGACAAGCAAGTCACTGTTACTCCTGAAGAAAATCAAGGTCGTTACCTTCTAGGTGTTCAACCGGGAATTAAGTCGGACTTTCTATCCATGTTTGTGGGTGGTTTCACAACCGCTGCTGACTCAGCTCTCCGAATTCTATCGGCTTTGAAAAATCTGATTTTACAACCGGATTTGAACAAGCTAGGTGGACCTGTTGCCATCTTTAAGGAAAGTAGTGATGCTGCTAAAAATGGAATTGAAAACGTCTTGTACTTCTTGGCAATGATTTCCATTAATATCGGGATTTTTAATCTTATTCCGATTCCAGCTCTGGATGGTGGTAAGATTGTTCTCAATATCCTAGAAGCTATCCGCCGTAAACCATTAAAACAAGAAATTGAAACCTATGTCACCTTGGCCGGAGTGGTCATCATGGTTGTCTTGATGATTGCTGTGACCTGGAATGACATTATGCGACTCTTTTTTAGATAATCGAGGAATATTATGAAACAAAGTAAAATGCCTATCCCAACGCTTCGCGAAATGCCAAGCGATGCTCAAGTTATCAGTCATGCTCTTATGTTGCGAGCTGGCTATGTTCGTCAAGTATCTGCAGGTGTTTATTCTTATCTACCACTTGCCAACCGTGTGATTGAAAAAGCCAAAAACATCATGCGCCAAGAGTTTGATAAGATTGGTGCCGTTGAGATGTTGGCTCCTGCCCTTCTCAGTGCAGAATTGTGGCGCGAATCAGGTCGTTACGAAACTTATGGTGAGGACCTTTACAAACTAAAAAACCGTGAAAAATCAGACTTTATCCTAGGTCCAACTCACGAAGAAACCTTTACAGCTATTGTTCGTGATTCTGTTAAGTCTTACAAGCAATTGCCACTCAACCTTTACCAAATCCAACCTAAGTATCGAGATGAAAAACGTCCACGTAATGGACTTCTCCGTACACGTGAGTTCATCATGAAGGATGCTTACAGCTTCCACGCTAACTATGATAGTTTGGACAGTGTTTATGACGAGTACAAAGCTGCCTATGAGCGTATTTTCACTCGTAGTGGATTAGACTTCAAGGCTATCATCGGTGACGGTGGAGCCATGGGTGGTAAGGACAGCCAAGAATTTATGGCCATTACACCTGCTCGTACAGACCTTGACCGCTGGGTTGTTTTGGACAAGTCAGTTGCCTCATTTGATGAGATTCCTGCAGAGGTGCAAGAAGAAATCAAGGCAGAATTGCTTAAATGGATGGTCTCTGGTGAAGATACCATCGCCTACTCAAGTGAATCTAGCTATGCGGCCAACTTGGAAATGGCAACAAACGAGTACAAACCAAGCAACCGTGTTGTCGCTGAAGAGGAAGTGACTCGTGTTGCAACGCCAGATGTTAAATCAATCGATGAAGTGGCAGCCTTCCTAAACGTTCCAGAAGAACAAACGATCAAAATCCTCTTCTACATGGCAGATGGGGAGCTTGTTGCGGCCCTTCTAGTTGGAAATGACCAACTCAATGAAGTTAAGTTGAAGAACCACTTGGGAGCAGATTTCTTTGACGTTGCTAGCGAAGAAGAAGTGGCGAATCTTGTTCAAGCAGGATTTGGTTCACTTGGCCCAGTTGGTTTACCAGAGAATGTTAAAATCATCGCAGACCGTAAGGTGCAAGATGTTCGCAATGCAGTTGTGGGTGCTAACGAAGATGGCTATCACTTGACTGGTGTGAACCCAGGTCGTGACTTTACTGCAGAATATGTGGATATCCGTGAAGTTCGTGAGGGTGAAATTTCTCCAGACGGACAAGGTGTCCTTAACTTTGCGCGTGGTATCGAAATTGGTCACATCTTTAAACTCGGTACTCGTTATTCAGCAAGCATGGGAGCAGATGTCTTGGATGAAAATGGCCGTGCTGTACCAATTATCATGGGATGTTACGGTATCGGTGTTAGCCGTCTCCTTTCAGCCGTTATGGAGCAACACGCACGCCTCTTTGTTAACAAAACACCAAAAGGTGAATACCGTTACGCTTGGGGAATCAATTTCCCTAAAGAATTGGCACCATTTGATGTGCACTTGATTACTGTCAATGTCAAGGACGAAGAAGCACAAGCTCTGACAGAAAAACTTGAAGCAAGCTTGATGGGAGCTGGTTACGAAGTCTTAACGGACGATCGTAACGAACGTGTCGGTGTTAAATTTAGCGATAGCGACTTGATTGGTCTTCCAATCCGCATCACTGTGGGTAAAAAAGCGGCCGATGGCATCGTAGAAGTTAAGATTAAAGCGACTGGTGATACTATCGAAGTTCATGCAGATAATTTACTTGAAACGCTTGAAATCCTCAGCAAAAAATAAAAACTATAATCAGAAGAAAAACAAGGAAAAAATGTAACTAGTTTTTACCTTGTTTTTTCTGTATAATGGGAAAAATGACTAGATAAAGAGGTAAATATATGCTAAGATTTCCAAAGGATTTTGTCTGGGGATCCTCCACTTCTGGGCCGCAGACAGAAGGGCGTGTAGCTGGTGACGGCAAGGGAGATAATCTCTGGGATTACTGGTACCAAGTGGAGCCAAATCGTTACTATAATGGGATTGGTCCAGATAAGACATCGACTTTTTATGAAAATTGGGAACAGGATATTGAGCTTTTGTTAGAGACTGGTCACACGGCCTTTCGGACTTCTATCCAGTGGTCACGGATTTTTCCACAAGGCTGTGGAAAAGTCAATCCTCAAGGTGTGGATTTCTATCGTAAGGTCTTTGAGGCTATTAAGGCTAAGGGGATTCGTCTGTTAGTCAATCTCTACCACTTTGATTTGCCTTTTTCACTTCAAGAGGATGGCGATGGTTGGGAAAATAAGGCGACTGTCTCAGCCTATGAAGACTATGCTCGTTTCTGTTTTGAGACTTATGGAGATTTAGTGGATCAATGGATTACCTTTAATGAGCCTATCGTTCCTGTAGAATTTGGCTATTTCTACGATGCACATTATCCACATAAGGTGGATGCAGAAGCGGCGGTTAAAGTAGCCTACCACACACAATTAGCTAGCAGTCTAGCGGTCAAGGCCTGTCATGAACTCTTACCTGATTCCAAAATTGGGATTGTCCTCAACTTGACACCGGCTTATCCACGTAGCCAGCATCCTGCTGATGTCAAAGCTGCTCGTATTGCGGATCTTTTTCAGGCCCAATCTTTCTTAGATCCGTCTGTTTTGGGGACTTATCCACAGGAGTTGGTAGAAATCTTGCATGAACACGGTCTCTTACCTGATACTACGGAGGAGGAGTTGAAACTCATTCGTGATAATACGGTGGACTTCCTCGGTGTCAACTACTATCAACCTTTGCGTGTTATGGCACCTCGATTTGCTAAACATCCAGAGAGTCCACTCTTGCCAGAACATTTTTACGAGCCTTATGTGATGCCTGGACGTAAAATCAATCCTCACCGTGGCTGGGAAATTTATGAGCAAGGGATTTATGACATCGCCCAAAATATCAAGGAAAATTATGGTAATATCGAATGGATGTTGACAGAAAATGGTATGGGTGTTGAAGGAGAGGAAAAATTCCGTGAGAATGGAATGATTCAAGATGATTATCGTATTGACTTTGTAAAAGGTCATCTTCGTGAACTGCACCGTGCCATTGAAGACGGAGCCAATTGTAAGGGCTACTTAATTTGGACTTTTATCGATTGTTGGTCATGGCTCAACAGCTATAAAAACCGCTATGGTTTGGTCGAACTAGACTTGGAAACGCAAGAACGCCGTCTGAAGAAATCAGGGCACTGGTTCAAGGAACTAAGCGACAATAATGGATTTTAAAAAAGACTCTGACTGATTGTCCTAATTGGTCAGAGCTTTTACTTACAGGAGCTTAATTTCAACTATACCAATTTTTATTCTTGACAAGTGAAAGAAACAAGTATATACTGTTTTTGCTGATTCTATAAAAGAGGAATCAGACTATACCAATTTTAAGGAGAAAGCACAGCTGGTCTGTGTAGTATATACTATGTGTGGAATTGTTGGTGTTGTTGGAAACACAAATGCAACTGATATTTTGATTCAAGGGCTTGAAAAGCTCGAATACCGTGGTTATGATTCTGCGGGGATTTTTGTCCTAGGTGGTGCTGAGAACCATCTAGTCAAGGCTGTAGGCCGTATCGCAGAATTGTCTGCCAAGACAGTTGGTGTTGAGGGAACGACTGGTATCGGACATACTCGTTGGGCAACTCACGGGAAACCAACTGAGGACAATGCTCACCCACACCGCTCTGAGACAGAACGTTTTGTCTTGGTTCACAATGGGGTGATTGAGAACTACCTTGAAATTAAGGAAGAATACCTTGCTGGGCACCACTTTAAGGGACAAACAGATACTGAAATCGCTGTTCACTTGATTGGAAAATTTGTGGAAGAAGATGGCTTGTCAGTTCTTGAAGCTTTCAAAAAAGCTCTTCACATCATCCGTGGTTCTTATGCCTTTGCCTTGGTAGATTCACAAGATCCTGAAGTTATCTACGTGGCTAAGAATAAATCACCACTTTTGATTGGTCTTGGACAAGGCTATAACATGGTCTGCTCAGACGCTATGGCTATGATTCGTGAAACCAACCAATACATGGAAATCCATGACCAAGAGTTGGTTATCGTTAAGGCTGATAGTGTGGAAGTTCAAGACTATGATGGCAATAGTCGTGAGCGTGCTAGCTATACTGCTGAACTTGACTTGTCAGATATCGGTAAGGGAACTTATCCTTACTACATGCTCAAGGAAATCGACGAGCAACCAACGGTCATGCGTAAACTCATCCAAGCCTACACAGATGAGGCTGGTCAAATTGTCGTAGATCCAGCTATTATCAAGGCTGTTCAAGACGCAGACCGTATTTACATCCTTGCAGCTGGAACATCTTACCACGCAGGATTTGCTTCGAAGAAGATGTTGGAAGAATTGACGGATACACCAGTTGAACTTGGAATCTCTTCTGAGTGGGGCTACGGTATGCCACTTCTCAGCAAGAAACCACTTTTCATCTTTATCAGCCAGTCTGGTGAAACAGCGGATAGTCGTCAGGTTTTGGTTAAGGCTAATGAAATGGGAATCCCAAGCTTGACAGTGACAAATGTCCCAGGTTCAACCCTTTCACGTGAAGCCAACCATACCATGCTCCTTCACGCAGGTCCTGAAATTGCCGTGGCATCAACCAAGGCCTATACAGCGCAAATTGCAGCCCTTGCCTTCCTTGCAAAAGCAGTCGGAGAAGCAAATGGAAATGCCAAAGCGAAAGACTTTGACCTGGTTCATGAGTTGTCAATCGTAGCTCAGTCTATCGAATCAACTCTTTCAGAGAAAGAAACCATCGAAGCCAAGGTTCGTGAGCTTCTTGAAACAACTCGTAATGCCTTTTACATCGGGCGTGGTCAAGATTACTATGTAGCCATGGAAGCAAGTCTCAAACTCAAAGAGATTTCTTACATTCAGTGTGAAGGCTTTGCAGCAGGAGAACTTAAGCACGGAACCATTGCCTTGATTGAAGAAGGAACGCCTGTCTTGGCCCTCTTGTCAGATCCAGTTCTTGCCAACCACACTCGCGGAAATATCCAAGAGGTGGCAGCCCGTGGTGCCAAAGTCCTCACTATTGCAGAAGAAAATGTTGCCAAAGATACAGACGACATCGTTCTTACGACCGTCCACCCTTACCTTTCACCAATTTCAATGGTCGTGCCAACGCAATTAGTCGCTTACTTCGCAACACTCCACCGTGGACTTGATGTGGACAAACCACGTAACCTTGCTAAGTCAGTAACGGTAGAATAAACTAAAAAAGTCTAGGTATCTAGGCTTTTTCTTGTGAGCAAATCGGTTGCTTGTACTCAAGATTCGTGTTAGAATAATTTTTCAAATTGAAGGACAGAGGTAGACAAGGAGAATCACAATGGTAGAATTGGGAATTTCAACATTTGGAGAAACAACGGCGCTTGAAAGGACTGGGCAGACTTACAGTCATGCTGAACGAATTCGCCAGTTGGTGGCGGAGATTGAGCTGGCTGACAAGCTTGGTTTGGATGTGTATGGAATTGGTGAGCACCATCGGGAAGACTTTGCGGTATCAGCCCCAGAGATTGTTCTGGCAGCTGGAGCAGTCAATACCAAGAAAATCCGTTTGACCAGTGCAGTCAGCATTCTCTCAAGCATGGACCCTATTCGTTTGTTCCAACAGTATGCCACTATCGATGCTTTGTCAAATGGACGTGCGGAGATTATGGCTGGAAGGGGTTCTTTCACGGAATCTTTCCCTTTATTTGGATATGATTTGAAAGACTACGAAGCCCTTTTTGATGAGAAATTAGACTTGCTCCAGTTAGTCAATGAAAAGACAAGGCTAGACTGGAAAGGGCGATTGACTCAAACAATCTCTGGTCAAGAAGTTTATCCTCGTCCAGTTCAGGAAAAATTACCCTTGTGGATAGCGACAGGTGGTCATGTCGAATCAACAGTGAAGATTGCTCAGGCAGGCCTACCGATTGTCTATGCCATTATTGGTGGTAACCCTCGTTATTTTAAAAAGTTGATTCAGGCTTATCGTGAGATCGGTAGGGATGCCGGTCATGCAGAAAAAGACCTGAAAGTGGGAGCTCATTCTTGGGGTTGGATTGTTGAAGATGGCGAGCAGGCGGTGAAAGATTATTTCCATCCAACCAAGCAAGTGGTGGATGCTATTTCCAAAGACCGTCCGCACTGGCAGGAATTGCGTTATGAACAATACCTTGAACAGGTCGGACCAAATGGTGCTATGTTTGTAGGCAATCCAGAACAGGTGGCAGAAAAATTGATTCGCATGATAGAGGATTTAGGTTTGGACCGCTTCATGCTCCATCTACCGCTTGGTTCTATGCCACATAATCAGGTTCTGAGAGCTATTGAACTTTTCGGAACGCAAGTGGCTCCCAAAGTACGGTCTTATTTTGCCATGAAAGAGGCTTAATAAAAAATACTAATCAAATGTATTATAACTACAAATATTGTACAAAAAATAATCCCCCGAGCATTAATGCTCGGAGGATTTTTCTATAGGAGGGCTAGTTTAATTCTCTTTTTTGTTTTTTAGTAAGAATCCGAGACCGAGAAGGGCAAGGAGGCTGATTCCTGCGAATAGGAGTTTGTTATCGTTTTTAGTTCCTGTATTTGGAAGTTCAGCTTGTTTAGCTAGGGGTGCAGGTTTATTTTCCTTGCTAGAGTTTTCTACCGATTCGTTTTGAACCGCCTCTTTTACAGATGATGCTTGTGCTTCTTGTGTTGGTTGTGAAGCTTGTGAATCAGTTGTAGCTTGGCTAGGTTTATTTTCTGCATCAGCTACTTTTGCATCCGGTTTAGTAGAATCAGGTTTAGCTTGTGGAGCTGGATCTGGATTTTGATGTTCAGGTTTGTTTGATCGGTTTGGAATATCGCTTGTACTGTGCTCTTGACCTTGACCTTGTTCTTGTCTAGAATTTGAAAGGTCAAATTCTGGTTTATCTTTCATAGCTGGACGGCTTTGAGAGACTCGAAGAACAGTAGCTGTAAGGGCATTCAATTTCAAGCCTTTTTCAGTCCACTCAAGTCCTTTCGGGTTGGCAATTCCTACTGGTCCTGCTTGGTTTTCATCTGCCAAAACTTCAGCATTTCTGAGGTGGGCAAAGGCAGTTCCCAAATTAAATTCGCGAGCTTTTTCGTCCGCATTGACAAAGACTGCGTAGATATCCCCATTTGGAGCAGTGATTTGGTAGCCAATCACTACATCCTCTTTTTCTACACCATTTTGACCTGGGACAGTGATGAGGTGGACACGGTCTTTGATATCTTGGAGACTCTTAAGTCGGAAGGCATCTGTAGATTGACGAAGGGCAATCAACCCTTTCATATAGTCACGGCTCTTGACATTTTCAGGGAAAGCTTTGCCATCTGTAGCTTTAGTCCAGTCAAATTTGTTGACAGCATCACTAGAGTCATAAGAGTCATGGATGAAGTAAGGATAGTCAAATGGATTGCCATCCTTATCACGCAACAAGTGAGATTTGTTTGGTTGTTTGTCCTCTGCTACTGGAGTCTTGTAGGCTGGGTCACGGAATTGTTTGGTACGTCCATATTCTTGACCAGAGTGGATAAACGGAGTTCCTTGAGCTGTCAAGACCATGAGGTTTCCAAGTCGCAAACGACGGTGAATTTCAGCATAATTCTCAGCCTTGCTTGGGTCTTTTTTGATAGACTGGGCGATGATGTCAAAGAGGGTCAAGTTATCATGGGCTGCGATGTATTGGATAACATCTCCAGGACTATCTGCTTCAAAGTTGGTTGGTTGAGCAATGAGATTTTTAAAGATGGTGTTGATATCACGCTTGCCACCTGTGATAAAGGCAGGTTGACCTTCGTTTGGATAACCAGACTTGAGGTTGTTACGGATGTCATCTGAGAAGACAGCGACAGTATCGGTATGTTTCATCCAATCTTGGTCAGCAGCTTTAGTAGGCATATTTTCATCACCAGCATAGGTTCTCCAACCTTCACCTAGCATGATGAGGTTAGGATTGAGGGCGCGTGCAGCCTTGTAAGCTTCTTCGATAGAAGCCGCATCATGGTCTCCCATCATATCGAAACGGAAGCCATCCACTTTGTAGGTATCAACTAGATATTTGATAGAGTCAACTAGGAGTCGTTTGGTCATATGGTGGGTTGTCCCCAAGCGTCCACCACCAAAGCTAGTTCGAGGTGTCCCATCAGCATCCATAAAGTGGTAGTAGTTTGGCTCTAAATCTTCAAAGAGATCGACTTTGGCTGTATGGTTATACACTACATCAAGGATAGCTCCCATGCCACGTTTGTGGATTTCGTTGATGAGTTTTTTAAATTCTGCGATTCGTTTTTCTGGATTCTTAGGATCGCTTGAGTACATACCAGTCAAGGAGAAGTAGTTTTGAGGGTCATATCCCCAGTTGTAGTTGCTGTTGCTTGAAGCATAGTCAGACAAGCGTTCATGATTTTTCAATTCATTGACAAAGTAGTAAGACAAGACGGGAAGGAGCTGGATGTGGGTCACACCTAAGTCTTTGAGGTAGTCTAGTTTTTCGATAAAGGCTTCAAAAGTACCAAATGGTTTGGTTAAGTCTTTTGCAATGGCAGGATCTGAAGTGAAGTCACGCACATGAGCTTCGTAGATAACGGCGTCTTCGCGCGATTTGAAGTTGCGAATCTTACCATAAGTCAAGTCTTGAGGTCCGAGTTTAGCTGGATCTACAAAGGCGGCTTTAGCCACTTTATGGGCATCGTCAATCTTAGCATCGTCGCTATTCCAAGCAGCGAGGGACTTAGCGTAAGGATCGAGTGCAAGAACAGTTTTGCCTTGACGCTCGATTTGGTATTGATAATAGTATCCAGTGAAATCGGTGATTCCGAGTTTGTTTGTGCTATCTAGAGTTTGTTTCCAAGTTCCTCTTTCCCCTTTTTCAAGAGCGACAGTTCCAACCACTTTTTCAGGGTCATTCTTGTCGTAGACAACTACAGAAACCTTATCAGCACTTGGTGACCAGAGAGTTAAATCAACCTGTTTTCCTTCTTCTTTGAGGTCAGCTCCAAGTTTACCATCATAGCTGTAAGTCTCATCTTTCAGGCGCCAGCTTGTTTTGGTAGTGAATTTGTCAGAGTTGTAGCTAACGGTATAAGGATGTTTTGTGTCAGAGAAATCTCCGCTGTAGGTCACTTTCTTACCAGCCTCATCGATTGCGACATCGGTAATAGCTACTTTTTCTCCTAGGTGATTCGTGATGTTGGAGTGCTTGAGGATATCCTCTTTTTTAGCACCGACTAGTGTTGAAAAACTACTTTCAATGCTAGAAGTTCCTACGTGTTGGGCACCTGTCATACGGATATCATGGACATAGTATGGGTTGGTGTAGATGGTTTCGTCATCGTCTTTTAGGAAAATTTGGCTATGGTTTTTCAAATCTGTGAACTTATAATCTTCTTTACGGATTTTCACATCGTCTCCTTGTTTCTTTCTGTCTAGTAATAAAAATCCAAGATCTTTAGCTGCATCTTTGAGTGGAATATCGATATAGCGACCGTATTTGCCTGTAGCCGTAAAGTCTGTTCCGTTAGGCCATTGACCACTACTTGGATTTTTCACATCTCCCCAGTACCAGAGAGATTTCTTGTCATAGTTGCCATCTGTACGATAGTAGTTGACGCGAATAGTTCCTGCAGGTTGTGGCTCGTAAGAGAAAACCTTGTGATCTTGGTCCAACCAAGCCTCATTCATCTTTGGTGCTAGTTTTTCTACCGATTTATCGCCGGTTAGATTTTTCCCAGCTGTATTGTTGATAAGGAAGCTAATTTTCTTGGCTTGTTCTCCCTTTAATTTGACATCTAGGTAATAGCCGTAGTCATCTTTTTTGGCATCCTTAAAGGATAAGGCTCCGTTTGGCCAATTTTCAGATGGTTTTTCAACATCGTCCCAAGTCCATAGTCCTTGACTATCCTTGTTTTCTTCAGGAAGTTTTTTGACATGGATACGGAAGTGGTTGTCTTCGATTGGCTCTTCTGCCTTCGTTTCAGTTGTTACTGGACTCGTAGAAGTAGTTGGGTCGTTTGAACGATCTTGCCCGGTTTGTGGTGCTGAATCGGCTGGGGTTGCAGCAGGAGTAGCTGTCTCTGTTGCAGCTTTTTCTTCTGTTTTTTCTAGGGAAGCGTTTGCATTTTCAGGCGAAGAAAAATCGCTTTCTTTCTTACCAGTGCTCGTTGCTGTATCAGTAAGAGGTTGGGCAAGGGCAGTAGTAGTTTCACTATTACTTGCGTTAGTGGTTGGTGTACTTTCGTTGGCTGAGATAGTTGGTGTAGCCATGGCAAGTAGGACAAGACTTGCGCCGATAAGGACAGAACCAGTTCCATTTTTGAGGGAACGGATGCTGTAGACCATTTTTTTCTCAGTTTGAGCTGGTGTTTTTCTCATAATGATTCTCCAATCAATAAATTTCTATATCAGTATAGCATGTAGTAAAACAATATGCAAGCGTTTTCTCGGAATTAAAACAAAAGAAAATCGCAACAGATTTTCTGTTACGATTAAGATAGTCTTTCTTTATGAATTTGAGAAGCCAGAAGGTGGAGGTGGTAGAATAATTCTGAAGTAGAGAAGTTACGACTGTAGATAAGTGATTTTGGAGAGTTGGTGACAGGAAAGGTAGTGATAATAATATCGTGAGGGATTTGATTGAGAACTGAGAAAGAAATCGTAGATTCTTCCCAAGAATCAAATAGATAGAGATTGTTGCCGTAGTGAGTTAGGGTATCGATTAGACTTTGTGCATGATGGCTATCCAGATGACTAATGACCAAAACACGTATTTTTGGAAGTTTTTGAAGCAGTTGGACTAAAATCCGATGCCCTTGGATGGTGAAGGTGTAGATCATCTCTTGTAGCTTACTTGACTTACTGTTTAGCCCCATCTCAGTCAAATAATATTGGAATTTGTGTTGACTTACTTCAAATAGTTTTGGAAATTCTGCTTGATAATTGCTTAAAATCCGGGATTTCTGTCTGTCGAGAGACTGGTTACTGAGTAAATGAAAGAAATCAGATTGGGCAGTGTAGTGGAGGAGCCAAATCAATTCCTCACGATTTTCAATCTGTAGGTGAAATTCTTTAGCTAACTCTTCTAAGATTTGACTCAATAAACGGTAGGATTTTTGGATATGATGAATATTACCCAGTGCTCCGTTGTTAGGATTGTTTGCAATTTGAAGAGATTTGATTGGGTTTGAAAATAGCTGTTCCAGTGTTTCCATTGTCGGTTCAAAGCAGAGTTTTTTAGCCATCTTCTTAATATTTTCTTCAAACTGCGTAATTTGCATGAGAGAACTGTAGTGACTGGTTAAAAGGGGAGTAGGATTTTCAATGAAGTGACTTTTATTAAACCGCTCTAGATTGATAGCTAGGGTATATTTGATTTGCCGTAAGCTACTGAGGTTGGGTGAAACTTGTTGGGCGTTCAAAAATAGCTGAATCAAGTGAGTGAGTGCCTCTTCAGAAATAGAAGGAAAGGGCCAATCCAGAAAACTGTAACTTTGGCTAAAGTAGTCTAGATAAAAGGCGCGAATGTCCTCTTCTTCTCCCTCCATGACTAAAGGGGAAGGTTGGATGTTGACGCTATAGTGTTGTGGAAGTTTAGTATTTAGATGCTGGATGATTTCCTGAACTCGTTCGCAACTCATTACAAGTTCTTGACACATTTGCTCGAGTGATTGTCCCTCATTGAAAAACAACTGGTTCAAAAAGGAGTAGGTGTCAGATTGTTTAAAAATCGCAGTCCTGGGATCCAAGGCGTTTTGGAAGTCAAACTGCAATTGAATGCCTTTTTTGCTTGATTGAAGCAGGAGGTTTGGAAATAATTGTTCAAGCTTAAAAAGGTGTTCTTGCAATTCTTCTATTGAAAAATTCAGCTTCTTAGCCAAGTCTGGAATTTCTATCCAATCATGGTGTTTGGTTAATTCCTCCAGCAAGAATAGCAAATCTTGTTCAGTCTTAGAAAGCAAGATATTCATCACAAATCTCCCTATATATTTATACATATATATTAAAAGAAAAGCCTAGTAAAGTCAAGAAAAACAGCCTAAGATAAAATAAGAAAATCGTAATTTACTATATTTTGTATTGAGTAATTAAACTAAAAATGAAGTTTGGAAAGTGAAAGTTGAATTTAATTTTTTATAGGAAAAGATTTTGTCAAAAAATCGTTAATCCCCTTGAAAAATCTAGCTAAATAGGGTATAATGTAAGTAATCATTTGTCGTAGGTTTTGTCTGAAATATTGTCCAGACAAGGCTCACAGCAGTTAAATCTTCTGAAAAAGTCAGATTTAGCTGCTCTTTTTGTGCTTTTTTTCAGGATTTTGAGTACTTGTAACAAAGACTTAAAGATTCTGAAAATTTATCAAGAGGACACGGTGATAGGGGTTTTTAAAACCATATGACGATTAGAAAAGCCTGATTGACAAGGCTTGGAACTTATTTACAAAGGAGAATCATCTTGGCAGGACATGACGTTCAATACGGGAAACATCGTACCCGTCGTAGTTTTTCAAGAATCAAAGAAGTTCTTGACTTACCAAATTTGATTGAAATTCAAACTGATTCATTCAAAGCTTTCCTAGACCATGGTCTTAAGGAAGTGTTTGAAGATGTATTGCCAATTTCAAACTTCACAGACACAATGGAGTTGGAATTCGTTGGATATGAAATCAAGGAACCAAAATATACGCTAGAAGAAGCTCGTATCCACGATGCTAGCTACTCAGCACCAATTTTTGTAACCTTCCGCTTGATCAATAAAGAAACAGGCGAAATCAAGACCCAAGAAGTTTTCTTTGGTGATTTCCCAATCATGACAGAAATGGGTACTTTCATCATCAATGGTGGTGAACGTATCATCGTATCTCAGTTGGTCCGCTCACCAGGTGTTTACTTTAACGACAAAGTAGATAAAAACGGTAAAGTGGGCTACGGTTCAACGGTTATCCCTAACCGTGGAGCTTGGTTGGAACTTGAAAGCGACTCAAAAGATATCGCCTACACTCGTATTGACCGTACTCGTAAGATTCCATTTACGACCTTGGTTCGTGCTCTTGGTTTCTCAGGTGATGATGAAATCTTTGATATCTTTGGTGACAGCGAATTGGTTCGTAATACTGTTGAAAAAGATATCCACAAGAACCCAATGGACTCTCGTACAGACGAAGCCTTGAAAGAAATTTACGAACGCCTTCGTCCAGGTGAGCCTAAGACTGCTGAAAGCTCACGTAGCTTGCTTGTAGCTCGTTTCTTTGACCCACGTCGTTATGACTTGGCAGCTGTCGGTCGTTACAAAATCAATAAAAAACTCAATGTTAAAACACGTTTACTCAACCAAACCATTGCTGAGCCATTGGTAGATCCTGAAACTGGGGAAATCTTGGTAGAAGCTGGTACAATCATGACTCGTAGCGTGATTGAAAGTATTGAAAGTCATTTGGATGGCGACTTGAACAAGATTGTTTACATTCCAAATGATGCAGCCGTTGTGACTGAGCCAGTTGTTCTTCAAAAATTCAAGGTTGTTGCACCAACTGATCCAGACCGTGTTGTAACGATCATCGGTAATGCTAATCCAGATGACAAGGTTCGTATCGTCACTCCTGCAGATATCCTTGCTGAGATGAGCTACTTCCTCAACTTGGCTGAAGGACTTGGCCGTGTAGATGATATCGACCACCTTGGGAACCGTCGTATCCGTGCGGTTGGTGAATTGCTTGCCAACCAAGTACGTCTTGGACTTTCTCGTATGGAACGTAATGTCCGTGAACGTATGTCTGTCCAGGACAACGAAGTCTTGACACCACAACAAATCATCAACATCCGTCCTGTAACAGCTGCAGTTAAAGAATTCTTTGGTTCATCACAGTTGTCACAGTTTATGGACCAACACAACCCACTTTCTGAGTTGTCTCACAAACGCCGTTTGTCAGCCTTAGGACCTGGTGGTTTGACACGTGACCGTGCTGGATATGAAGTGCGTGACGTGCACTACACTCACTACGGTCGTATGTGTCCAATCGAGACACCTGAAGGACCTAACATCGGTTTGATTAATAACTTGTCATCTTACGGACACTTGAACAAATATGGTTTTGTTCAAACACCATACCGTAAGGTTGACCGTGAAACAGGTGTTGTCACAAATGAAATCGTTTGGTTGACAGCTGATGAAGAAGATGAATTTACTGTAGCACAGGCTAATTCTCGTCTGAATGAAGATGGAACATTTGCTGAGAAAGTTGTCATGGGACGTCATCAAGGGGTCAACCAAGAGTATCCAGCTAATGTTGTTGACTACATGGACGTATCACCAAAACAGGTAGTTGCCGTTGCGACAGCATGTATTCCTTTCTTGGAAAACGATGACTCCAACCGTGCCCTCATGGGAGCCAACATGCAACGTCAGGCTGTGCCGTTGATTAACCCTAAAGCACCTTACGTTGGTACTGGTATGGAATACCAAGCAGCCCACGATTCAGGAGCTGCTGTGATTGCTCAGTATGATGGTAAAGTTACTTATGCAGATGCTGACAAGGTAGAAGTTCGTCGTGAGGATGGTTCATTAGACGTTTACCATATTCAAAAATTCCGTCGTTCAAACTCAGGTACTGCCTACAACCAACGTACGCTTGTTAAAGTTGGTGATGTCGTTGAAAAAGGTGATTTCATCGCTGACGGGCCTTCTATGGAAAATGGAGAAATGGCGCTTGGACAAAACCCAATCGTTGCCTACATGACTTGGGAAGGTTACAACTTCGAGGATGCCGTTATCATGAGCGAACGCTTGGTTAAAGACGATGTCTACACATCTGTTCACCTTGAAGAATACGAATCAGAAACGCGCGATACAAAGCTTGGGCCTGAAGAAATCACTCGCGAAATTCCAAACGTTGGGGAAGATGCCCTTAAAGACCTTGACGAAATGGGTATTATCCGTATCGGTGCTGAGGTTAAAGAAGGTGATATCCTTGTAGGTAAAGTAACACCTAAGGGTGAGAAAGACCTTTCAGCTGAAGAACGTCTCTTGCACGCTATCTTCGGAGATAAATCTCGTGAAGTGCGTGATACTTCTCTTCGTGTACCACACGGTGCCGATGGTGTCGTTCGTGATGTTAAGATCTTTACACGTGCAAATGGAGATGAATTGCAATCAGGTGTTAATATGCTGGTTCGCGTCTACATCGCTCAAAAACGTAAGATTAAGGTCGGAGATAAGATGGCCGGACGTCACGGAAACAAAGGGGTTGTCTCTCGTATCGTTCCTGTAGAAGACATGCCTTACCTTCCAGACGGAACTCCAGTCGACATCATGTTGAACCCACTTGGGGTGCCATCACGTATGAATATCGGTCAGGTTATGGAGCTCCACCTTGGTATGGCGGCTCGTACTCTTGGTATCCACATCGCAACACCAGTCTTTGACGGAGCAAGTTCTGAAGACCTTTGGTCAACTGTTAAAGAAGCTGGTATGGATAGCGATGCCAAAACGATCCTTTACGATGGACGTACGGGTGAACCATTTGATAACCGTGTTTCTGTCGGAGTCATGTACATGATCAAACTCCACCACATGGTTGATGATAAATTGCACGCGCGTTCAGTCGGACCTTACTCAACCGTTACCCAACAACCACTCGGAGGTAAAGCTCAGTTTGGTGGACAACGTTTCGGTGAGATGGAGGTTTGGGCTCTTGAAGCCTACGGTGCCTCAAATGTCCTTCAAGAAATCTTGACTTACAAGTCTGACGATATTAACGGACGTTTGAAAGCTTATGAAGCTATTACAAAAGGAAAACCAATTCCAAAACCAGGTGTTCCAGAATCCTTCCGAGTTCTTGTCAAAGAATTGCAATCTCTTGGTCTTGACATGCGTGTCCTTGACGAAGATGACCAAGAAGTGGAACTTCGTGACTTGGATGAAGGAATGGACGAAGATGTCATCCACGTAGATGACCTTGAAAAAGCCCGCGAAAAAGCAGCACAAGAGGCTAAAGCAGCCTTTGAAGCTGAAGAAGCTGAGAAAGCAACGAAAGCGGAAGCAACAGAAGAAGCTGCTGAACAAGAATAAGCAGTTCACTTAGAATAGAAAGGGAAGAAATAGTGGTTGATGTAAATCGTTTTAAAAGTATGCAAATCACCCTAGCTTCTCCAAGTAAAGTCCGTTCATGGTCTTATGGAGAAGTCAAAAAACCTGAAACAATCAATTACCGTACCTTGAAACCAGAACGTGAGGGACTCTTTGATGAAGTTATCTTTGGTCCTACAAAAGACTGGGAATGTGCTTGTGGGAAGTACAAACGCATTCGTTACAGAGGAATTGTTTGTGACCGCTGTGGGGTTGAAGTAACGCGTACGAAAGTTCGTCGTGAGCGCATGGGGCACATCGAGTTGAAAGCTCCTGTATCTCATATCTGGTACTTCAAGGGAATTCCAAGCCGTATGGGCTTGACCCTTGATATGAGCCCTCGTGCCCTCGAGGAAGTTATTTACTTTGCGGCTTATGTGGTGATTGATCCTAAGGATACACCACTTGAGCACAAGTCTATCATGACAGAGCGCGAATACCGTGAGCGATTGCGTGAGTATGGTTATGGATCATTCGTTGCCAAAATGGGTGCCGAAGCCATCCAAGACTTATTGAAACAAGTAGATCTTGAAAAAGAAATTGCTGAACTCAAAGAAGAGTTGAAAACAGCGACTGGACAAAAACGTGTCAAAGCCATCCGTCGTTTGGATGTTTTGGATGCCTTTTACAAGTCTGGAAACAAACCTGAATGGATGATTCTTAACATCCTTCCGGTTATTCCACCAGATCTTCGTCCAATGTTGCAGTTGGATGGTGGCCGTTTTGCCTCATCTGACTTGAACGACCTTTACCGCCGTGTTATCAACCGTAACAACCGTTTGGCTCGCTTGCTTGAGTTGAATGCACCAGGTATCATCGTTCAAAATGAGAAGCGTATGCTTCAAGAAGCGGTTGACGCTTTGATTGACAATGGTCGTCGTGGTCGTCCAATCACAGGACCAGGTAGCCGTCCACTTAAATCATTGAGTCACATGCTTAAAGGTAAACAAGGACGCTTCCGTCAAAACTTGCTCGGTAAACGTGTTGACTTCTCAGGACGTTCCGTTATCGCCGTTGGTCCAACTCTTAAGATGTACCAATGTGGTGTGCCACGTGAAATGGCGATCGAGCTCTTTAAACCATTCGTGATGCGTGAAATCGTTGCCCGTGATATCGTGCAAAACGTCAAAGCAGCTAAACGCTTGGTGGAACGTGGAGATGAGCGTATCTGGGATATCCTTGAAGAAGTGATTAAAGAACACCCAGTACTTCTTAACCGCGCACCGACCCTTCACCGTTTGGGTATCCAAGCCTTCGAGCCAGTCTTGATTGATGGTAAGGCTCTTCGCTTGCACCCACTTGTCTGTGAAGCCTACAATGCCGACTTTGACGGGGACCAAATGGCCATCCACGTACCGCTTTCAGAAGAAGCCCAAGCAGAAGCTCGTATCCTCATGCTAGCTGCTGAGCACATCTTGAATCCGAAAGATGGTAAACCAGTTGTTACTCCATCTCAGGACATGGTTTTGGGTAACTACTACTTGACTATGGAAGAAGCTGGTCGTGAAGGTGAAGGAATGGTCTTCAAAGACCGTGACGAAGCTGTTATGGCTTACCGCAATGGTTATGTTCACCTCCACTCACGTGTTGGTATCGCAACAGACAGTCTTAACAAACCATGGACAGAAGAGCAAAAACATAAGGTCTTGCTTACAACAGTTGGTAAAATCCTCTTCAACGACATCATGCCAGAGGGTCTACCATACTTGCAAGAACCAAACAATGCCAACTTGACAGAAGGCGTTCCTTCTAAATACTTCTTGCCACTTGGTGGAGACATCAAGGAAGCGATCAGCAAACTTGAACTCAACCCTCCATTCAAGAAGAAAAACCTTGGAAATATCATCGCTGAAATCTTCAAACGTTTCCGTACGACAGAAACTTCTGCCCTACTTGACCGCATGAAGAACCTCGGTTACCACCACTCAACTCTTGCAGGATTGACAGTGGGTATTGCCGATATCCCAGTCGTTGATGACAAGGCTGAAATCATTGAAGAATCACACAAACGTGTAGAACAAATCACAAAACAATTCCGTCGTGGTATGATCACAGACGACGAGCGTTACAATGCTGTTACAGCTGAATGGCGTGCTGCCCGTGAAAAACTAGAGAAACGTTTGATTGCCAACCAAGATCCTAAGAACCCAATCGTTATGATGATGGACTCTGGAGCCCGTGGTAACATCTCAAACTTCTCACAGCTTGCCGGTATGCGTGGTCTGATGGCGGCTCCGAACGGACGTATCATGGAATTGCCAATCCTTTCAAACTTCCGCGAAGGTTTGTCGGTATTGGAAATGTTCTTCTCAACTCACGGTGCGCGTAAAGGTATGACCGATACGGCCCTTAAGACAGCTGACTCAGGTTACTTGACTCGTCGTTTGGTTGACGTTGCCCAAGACGTTATCATTCGTGAGGACGACTGTGGAACAGACCGTGGTCTCTTGATCCGCTCTATCGCAGAAGGAAAAGAGATGATTGAGTCTCTCGAAGAGCGTCTCAATGGTCGCTACACTAAGAAAACTGTTAAACATCCAGAAACTGGTGCAGTTATCATTGGTCCAAATGAATTGATTACAGAAGACAAGGCGCGTGAAATTGTTAATGCTGGTGTGGAAGAAGTGACTATCCGCTCTGTATTTACATGTAACACTCGTCACGGTGTCTGCCGTCACTGTTATGGTATCAACTTGGCGACTGGTGATGCGGTTGAAGTTGGTGAAGCAGTTGGTACAATCGCTGCCCAATCTATCGGGGAACCTGGTACACAGCTTACAATGCGTACCTTCCACACGGGTGGGGTTGCCTCAAATACCGATATCACTCAGGGTCTTCCTCGTGTCCAAGAAATCTTTGAAGCCCGCAATCCTAAAGGGGAAGCGGTTATCACAGAGGTTAAAGGACAAGTTACTGCTATCGAAGAAGATGCCTCAACTCGTACTAAGAAAGTCTTTGTTAAGGGCGAAACTGGCGAAGGTGAATACGTCGTACCATTTACAGCTCGTATGCGTGTCGAAGTTGGGGACCAAGTAGCGCGTGGTGCTGCTCTTACAGAAGGTTCTATCCAACCAAAACGTCTCCTTGCAGTTCGTGATGTCTTGTCAGTTGAAACGTACCTTCTTGGTGAAGTACAAAAAGTTTACCGTAGCCAAGGGGTAGAAATCGGTGACAAACACATCGAGGTAATGGTACGTCAAATGATCCGTAAAGTGCGTGTTATGGATCCAGGTGACACAGATCTTCTCATGGGTACTCTCATGGATATCAATGACTTTACAGATGCTAACAAAGATGTCCTTATCGCAGGTGGAGTTCCAGCGACAGGTCGTCCAGTCCTTATGGGAATTACCAAAGCCTCACTTGAAACAAATAGTTTCTTGTCAGCGGCTTCCTTCCAGGAAACAACTCGTGTCCTTACAGATGCGGCTATCCGCGGTAAGAAAGACCATCTCCTTGGACTTAAAGAAAATGTTATCATCGGTAAGATCATCCCAGCAGGTACTGGTATGGCTCGTTACCGTAACCTTGAACCACATGCTATCAACGAAGAAGAATATCTTAATCCTCCAGTAGAGGAAGAAGGAAATGAAGAAACAACAGAAGTAGTTGTGGATACTGCCGTTGAAACTGTGGAAGAAACAGTAGAATAAAAGCAGATGAGAGAGCCTTCGGGTTCTCTTTCTCTTTTCTGAAAACTTTCTCCATTTTTTCCATGAAATATGGTAAAATAAAAGAAAGAAGCTGACAAAGGAGACGGGTATGGAACAAACATTTTTTATTATTAAACCAGACGGTGTAAAAAGAGGGCTAGTGGGTGAGGTGTTGAAACGCATTGAACAACGTGGATTTACAATCGAAAAATTGGAGTTGCGTACAAAGGTTTCAGAAGAGTTGATTGATCAGCACTATCAGGACTTGGTTGGTCAAAGCTTTTACCCACCGATTCGTGAATTTATGACTTCAGGACCAATCCTTGTAGGCATCATTTCTGGTCCTAAAGTAATCGAAACTTGGCGGACCATGATGGGAGCAACTCGTCCAGAAGAAGCTTTACCAGGAACGATTCGAGGTGATTTTGCAAAAGCGGCTGGTGAAAACCAAGCTATTCAAAATGTTGTACATGGTTCAGATTCAGAAGAGTCAGCTAAGCGAGAAATTGCTCTTTGGTTTGAAGAAAAATAGTAAAAGTTTGATGTAAGGGTTACCTGCATCAAACTTTTTTGCATTTTAGAGTAGAAAACTGACAGTTGAGAAATATTCTAGCAATGGTGAGGATTTCTAGCCTATAATAAGAGCAAGTAAGGGAGGAAGAATGATGGAAAAAATGAAAAAGCAAATTCGAGTTTTGTTATTGTTTACGATTTTTGGTATCAGTAGCTGTTCTTGTTTAAGTTTATCGACTTGGTCCTTGGTGTTAAATCAAAACTGCTTCTATTATTTAGTTGGCATGTTGCTTCTTGCCAGTATTGGTGCAGGGCTAAACTATTATAGAGGGCAAGGAAATCAACATTATTCGTTTTTTAAAGAAGATAAGCAACAATTCTTGTATAGCTTACTGCTCTTAGTAAATATTTTGGGTTTAGCCTTAATTGCTATAGAACATATCCTTACAGGAAATACATCCGTAGAAGGGTTTGTGGAATCCTTTCTACCGAGTTTCTTTTTCTTATTTGGTATTGATTTGCTAGTCTTTTTACCGATTCAGAAGTATGTAAATGGATTGAAAAAGATTTTGGGTAAGAAGGAAATGTGTTTTATTAGTGGATTAGCTATTTTAATCTTTCTCAGGAATCCTTGGATGCTATTATCCATGACCTTTTATATTGCCTTGGGAATGCTGTTTCTGGGACTGTTAGTACCAAAAGTTATTCGCTGGGAAGTTTCATTTTATAGCCACCTGATGAGGGATATCTTGTTAGTTGTCTTCTTGCTGTTTCTATTTTAAATATAAAAGAAGTGAAGGTCCAAGTTTTACAATTTATAATATGGAATTTTATAGATAATATCTCGACAAAGGACAACTTTTTGGTATAATAGAAACATGTACACTAAAAACGAAGAAGAGTTACAGTCTTTAGGTGAACGTTTGGGCTGTTTATTAGAAAAGAATGATGTCTTAATTCTAACTGGTGAACTTGGAGCAGGCAAAACGACCTTTACAAAAGGTCTTGCTAAAGGTTTACAGATTACTCAGATGATTAAGAGTCCAACCTATACTATTGTGAGAGAGTATGAAGGTCGTCTTCCTCTTTATCATTTAGATGTTTATCGTATAGAGGGGGATGCTGATTCTATCGATTTAGATGAGTTTCTCTTTGGTGGCGGCGTGACTGTCATCGAGTGGGGACATCTTTTAGATGATGCCTTACCAGATACCTATTTAGAATTGGAAATTCTAAAAGAAGAAGACGGTCGCAGATTAAACTTCAAAGCCAAGGGTTTGCGTGCAGAAGAACTCTTAGAGGAGCTTCAACATGGAGTATGAATTGCTCATTAGGGAAGCAGAAGTTGAAGATGCAGCTGAATTAGTGACGTTTTTAAATCGTGTGAGTTTGGAGACAGACTTTACTAGTCTGGACAGGGAAGGTATTCTATTGACAGATACTGAGATGGAGTTGTTTTTGGATAAACAGGCTCACTCAGAAAATCAAATTACTTTACTTGCCTTACTGAATGATGAAATTGCTGGCCTTGTAAATGTCACAGCTGATCAACGTAAGAGAGTTCGTCATATTGGAGACCTCTTTATTGTGATTGGTAAGAAACATTGGAATAATGGGCTGGGAAGTTTCTTGCTTGAAGAAGTCGTAGAATGGGCGCAGGCTAGTGGTATTCTTCGTAGGCTTCAATTAACTGTTCAAACTCGTAATCAAGCTGCAGTTCATCTATATCAAAAGCATGGTTTTGTAATTGAAGGTAGACAAGAGCGCGGTGCGTACATAGAAGAAGGGGACTTTATCGATGTTTACCTGATGGGTAGACTGATAGATTAGTAGAAATATGGTTAAAAAAATTATTGGGATGGTGCTAGCTTTTCTAGCTGTGACAGTTTTGGGTGTGGGTGTCTTTGCTTATACCATTTATCAGCAAGGCACACAAACTTTATCAAAAACATATAAAAAAATTGGGGAAGAAACCAAGGTTATTGAAGCAACTGAACCCATGACTATTCTGTTGATGGGAGTTGATACTGGGAATGTGGAACGTACGGATCAGTGGGCTGGAAATAGTGATTCCATGATTCTCTTGACTGTCAATCCACATACTAAGAAGACCATGATGTTGAGTTTGGAGCGTGATATCCTGACTAAAATTCAACATAAAGATGGTAGTATTGAAGAAGCGAAACTTAATGCAGCTTATGCTGGTGGTGGAGCAGAATTAGCTATTTCAACTATTCAAAAGATGATGAATATCCATATTGACCGCTATATTATGGTCAACATGCAAGGCTTGCAGCAATTAGTCGATGCAGTAGGTGGCATTACCGTCAATAACACGCTAGGTTTCCCGATTTCTATCAGTGACCAAGAAGAATTCAACACCATTTCTATTGGCGTTGGGGAACAAACAATAAATGGAGAAGAAGCGCTTGTTTATTCACGCATGCGTTATCAAGACCCAGAAGGAGACTACGGACGTCAGAAGCGTCAGCGTGAAGTCATTCAAAAAGTTGTTGAAAAAGTTCTTAGCTTGAATAGTGTTAGTCACTATCAGTCTATCTTGAAGGCTCTAAGTACCAATATGCAGACTAATATTGATTTATCTGCAAAAAGTATTCCGGACTTGTTGGGCTATAAAGATTCATTTAAAACCATTGAATCACAACAGCTGAAGGGTGAGGGAGAGATGTTGCAAGGTATTTCTTACCAGATTGTTTCGAGAGAGCATATGTTGGAAATGCAGAATATATTGCGACGTTCTTTGGGGCAAGAAGAAGTCACTCAGCTTGAAACAAATGTTGTTTTATTTGAAGATTTGTTTGGACGGGTGCCTGTTGCTAATGGGGATAATCAAGAACAAGGTGTCTTTGTAACAAATGAAGTGGAATAGTTCATTTGTTGATAAAAATAAAAAATCAATCGTGGGAAATTTCCTGCGATTTTTTCAAAAAAATACGAATAGATAGGTAGGAGGAAACATGAAAGCAGAAATCATTGCTGTTGGAACAGAGATTTTGACAGGACAGATTGTCAATACCAATGCTCAGTTTTTGTCGGAAAAACTAGCAGAGATTGGGGTAGATGTATATTTTCAGACGGCTGTAGGAGACAATGAAACTCGTCTCTTGTCTTTGCTTGAGATTGCCAGTCAACGTAGCAGTCTGGTGATTTTGACAGGTGGTTTGGGGCCGACTGAGGACGATTTGACCAAACAAACTCTAGCTAAATTTTTAGGGAAAGAATTAGTCTTTGACCCTCAGGCGCAGGAGAAGTTGGATGTCTTTTTTGCCCAGAGACCAGACTATGCCCGAACACCGAATAACGAAAGACAAGCCCAACTTGTAGAAGGAGCGACTCCACTGCCAAACGAAACAGGGTTGGCTGTGGGAGGAATATTGGAAGTCGATGGAGTGACCTATGTCGTCCTTCCAGGTCCGCCAAGTGAATTGAAACCGATGGTCTTAAACCAACTTCTACCCAAGTTGATGACAGGGAGCAAGCTGTATTCCCGAGTTCTTCGTTTCTTTGGAATTGGCGAAAGTCAGCTGGTGACGATTTTAGCTGATTTGATTGATAATCAAACAGATCCGACCTTGGCACCTTATGCCAAAACAGGAGAGGTAACTCTGCGTCTGTCAACAAAAGCTAGCAGTCAAGAAGAGGTGAATCAAGCGTTGAATAACTTGGAAAATCAAATCTTAAATCGTCAGACTTTTGAAGGCCTTCCTTTACGAGACCTTTGTTATGGGTATGGGGAAGAGTCCAGCTTGGCCAGCATTGTGGTAGAAGAACTGAAAAAACAAGGGAAAACCATCACTGCAGCCGAGAGTTTAACGGCAGGGCTTTTCCAAGCTACCGTGGCGGATTTTTCGGGTGCTTCCAGTATATTTAAGGGTGGTTTTGTGACCTATAGCTTGGAGGAAAAATCAAAGATGTTGGATATTCCTGTCAAGGATTTGGAAGAACATGGTGTAGTGTCTGAATTTACAGCTCAAAAGATGGCTGAGCAGGCACGAAGCAAGACCCAGTCTGATTTTGGCCTTAGTTTGACTGGAGTGGCAGGACCAGATAGCCTAGAAGGGCACCCAGCTGGGACAGTCTTCATAGGCTTGGCTCAAGAGCATGGAACTGAGGTCATCAAGGTCAATATTGGAGGCAGAAGTCGAGCAGATGTACGTCATATTGCGGTTATGCATGCCTTTAACCTAGTTCGCAAGGCTTTATTAAGTGACTAACTTTTGATATAATAGTAGATAGGTCTGAGGACCATTAGAATGTAGGAGAATAGAATGGCGAAAAAACCAAAAAAATTAGATGAAATTTCAAAAAAATTCGGGGCAGAACGTGAAAAAGCCTTGAATGACGCTCTTAAATTGATTGAGAAAGACTTTGGTAAAGGTTCAATCATGCGTTTGGGTGAACGTGCAGAGCAAAAGGTGCAAGTGATGAGTTCAGGTTCTTTAGCTCTCGACATTGCCCTTGGTTCAGGTGGTTATCCTAAGGGGCGTATCATCGAAATCTATGGGCCAGAGTCATCTGGTAAGACAACAGTTGCCCTTCATGCAGTTGCGCAAGCGCAAAAAGAAGGTGGTATTGCAGCCTTTATCGATGCGGAACATGCTCTCGATCCAGCTTATGCTGCGGCCCTTGGGGTCAACATTGACGAATTGCTCTTGTCACAACCAGACTCAGGAGAGCAAGGTCTTGAGATTGCAGGAAAATTGATTGACTCAGGTGCAGTTGACCTTGTCGTAGTTGACTCAGTTGCGGCACTTGTACCTCGTGCGGAAATTGATGGAGATATCGGAGATAGCCACGTTGGTTTGCAGGCCCGTATGATGAGCCAGGCCATGCGTAAACTTGGTGCTTCTATCAATAAAACCAAAACTATTGCCATCTTTATCAACCAATTGCGTGAAAAAGTTGGGGTCATGTTTGGAAATCCAGAAACAACTCCTGGTGGACGTGCTCTGAAATTCTACGCATCAGTCCGTTTGGATGTTCGTGGAAGTACACAAATCAAGGGAACTGGTGACCAAAAAGATACCAATGTCGGTAAGGAAACTAAAATCAAGGTCGTGAAAAACAAGGTGGCTCCACCATTTAAGGAAGCTTTCGTTGAAATCATGTACGGAGAAGGGATTTCTAAGACTGGTGAGCTTTTGAAAATCGCAAGCGATTTGGATATCATCAAAAAAGCAGGAGCTTGGTACTCTTACAAGGATGAGAAAATCGGGCAAGGTTCTGAAAATGCTAAGAAATACTTGGCAGATCACCCAGAAGTCTTTGATGAGATTGACCATCAAGTCCGTGTTCAATTTGGTTTGGTTGATGGAGAAGAAGCTTCTGTAGAAGGTGTTGAGACTAAAAAAGATGAAGCAGTTCAAGCAGACTCTGTGAATGAAGAAGTCACACTTGATCTAGGCGATGAACTTGAAATCGAAATTGAAGAATAAGCTGTCAAAGTAGTGGAGAAATCCACTGCTTTTTCGTTGCTTTGCTCTGGTTTTTAGCTCACGCATAGTTTGCTGTTTCTTGTCGCTCCTTTCGAAAGCTGATATAATAGCCTTATGAATAAAAAACGAACAGTGGACCTGATTCATGGTCCGATTCTTCCTTCTCTCTTGAGTTTTGCCTTCCCAATCTTGCTGTCCAATATTTTTCAACAGCTCTATAATACTGCTGATGTCTTGATTGTTGGGCGTTTTCTTGGTCAAGAATCCTTGGCGGCAGTAGGGGCTACAACGGCCATTTTTGACCTGATTGTAGGTTTTACTCTTGGTGTTGGCAATGGGATGGGGATTGTCATTGCTCGCTATTATGGGGCTCGGAATTTCACTAAAATTAAAGAAGCGGTAGCAGCTACCTGGATTTTAGGCGCTCTTTTGAGTATTGTGGTTATGTTGCTGGGATTTCTTGGTTTGTATCCTCTTTTACAGTACCTAGATACCCCTGCTGAAATTCTTTCTCAGTCCTATCAATATATTTCTATGATTGTGACCTGTGTAGGTGTCAGCTTTGCCTATAATCTTTTTGCAGGTTTGTTGCGGTCCATTGGGGACAGTCTAGCAGCGCTTGGATTTCTGATTTTCTCTGCCTTGGTTAATGTGGTTCTGGATCTCTATTTTATTACGCAACTGCAACTGGGAGTTCAATCTGCGGGACTTGCTACCATTATTTCGCAAGGCTTATCAGCGGTTCTCTGTTTTTACTATATTCGCAAGAGTGTTCCAGAACTTCTACCTCAGCTGAAACATTTTAAATGGGACAAGGCCTTGTACGCGGATCTCTTGGAGCAAGGTTTGGCTATGGGTTTGATGAGTTCAATTGTGTCCATCGGCAGTGTGATTTTACAGTCTTCAGTTAATACCTTTGGTGCAGTAATTATTAGCGCCCAGACGGCGGCTCGACGCATTATGGCCTTCGCCCTTCTTCCTATGACCGCTATTTCTGCATCAATGACGATCTTTGCTTCTCAGAATCTAGGAGCTAAGCGCCCAGACCGCATTGTTCAAGGTATTCGAATCGGCAGTCGTTTAAGTATGTCCTGGGCAATTTTTGTTTGTGTCTTCCTCTTTTTTGCCAGTCCAGCCTTGGTTTCCTTCTTGGCTAGTTCGACGGATAGCTACTTGGTAGAAAATGGAAGTCTCTATCTGCAAATCAGTTCAGCCTTTTATCCTATTTTGAGTCTCTTACTGATTTATCGTAATTGCTTGCAGGGCTTGGGGCAAAAAGTCCTTCCTCTGGTTTCTAGCTTTATAGAACTAATCGGAAAAATCGCTTTTGTGGTCTTGATTATTCCTTGGGCAGGATATAAGGGAGTTATCCTTTGCGAACCCCTTATCTGGGTTGCCATGACTATCCAACTTTATTTCTCACTGTTTCGTCACCCCTTGATAAAAGAAGGCAAGGAAATCTTGGCAACAAAAGTACCATCCTAGCTTGATTTGCTAAATAAAATCCATTTCCTCTAGTGAAAATCGAAAAAACTTGTGTTATAATAAGAAAGATTAAAATGTGAAAAAAGGAGATTCCTAATGGGACGTAAATGGGCCAATATCGTAGCCAAGAAAACGGCTAAAGATGGAGCTAACTCTAAAGTATATGCAAAATTTGGTGTAGAAATCTATGTAGCAGCTAAAAAAGGTGATCCAGACCCAGAATCAAACACTGCTTTGAAATTCGTTATCGACCGTGCTAAACAAGCCCAAGTGCCAAAACACGTTATCGATAAAGCGATTGATAAAGCAAAAGGAAATACAGACGAAACCTTTACAGAAGGACGTTACGAAGGATTTGGACCAAATGGTTCTATGCTGATTGTTGATACTTTGACTTCTAACGTTAACCGTACAGCAGCCAATGTTCGTGCAGCTTTTGGTAAAAATGGTGGAAACATGGGTGCTTCAGGTTCTGTTTCTTACCTCTTCGACAACAAGGGTGTTATCGTATTTGCAGGTGAAGATGCGGATGCAGTCTTTGAGCAATTGCTAGAAGCAGATGTGGATGTGGACGATGTAGAAGCAGAAGAAGGTACAATCACAGTTTACACAGCTCCAACTGACCTTCATAAGGCTATCGTTGCTTTGCGTGAATCAGGTATCCAAGAATTCCAAGTGACTGAATTGGAAATGATTCCTCAATCAGAAGTGGAATTGTCAGGCGATGACCTTGAAACCTTTGAAAAACTTTACAGCGTTCTTGAAGACGACGAAGACGTCCAAAAGATTTATACGAACGTAGATGGATTCTAATAGAAAAACGAACAGTTTTACTAGCTGTTCGTTTTTTTGATATTTGAACTTAGACTCAGGTTTCAGAATCGTTTTGTTGCTTGCTTTTTTCTAGTCCTAGACCGACTGCATGTTTTTGGACGAGCAAGAGCTCTCCATTGTCCTGTTTTGCAAAAGTTAAGGTAACAGTCTTGATCTTGTCTCCAATGGAGATATAGGTGATTTTTTTCGTATCGTAACCCCCAAGAGCGAAGTCAAACTCGGAATCTGGCTTTCCGTGTTTGTTGATAATATCCTCGTAGTTGGTACCACCTTTTCCTTTGTTGTCAAGGTCACCTTCGATTAAGGCGTCGAACTGTTCTTGGGTCCAGGCGAAGGTATCGTCTGTCAAGCCGCTTTTTTCTTCGCGTTCCATTGATGTACTCGTATCTCTGTAGGAACGGTTAAACTCCTTGGCATACTCTTTGTAGACATCAGCGTATAGTACCTGAGTCGTAAAGAAAAGTATAACAGAGGCAACTGCCAGGGCTGTTCCGATAATAGCCATTGTTTTCCGTTTTTTGATGTTGATGATAAGGCCGATAATCCCCAAGATAAATGCGACGATGCCGATGAACAACGATAGATAGTTAATAAACGGGATCCAGGATCCTAAAAGTGCGATGGCTCCAAAAATGGTTGCTAAGATTCCTAAAACTCTTTGTTCTTCTGGTTTCATTTGAAAGTTTTCTCCCTTCATTGAGTGAATGGATTTCTATCCACAGTAGTAAGTGCTTATTATATAAAAGATATTGCCTAATGTCAATTTAAACTAAAATAGTTCTCTAGGAAACTTTTTTCTTGACATCCCTCCTCAAAGTGGTAAAATAGTTCTCACGAAAACTTATTTAGTTCCTAAGAGAACTAAATACAAGGGTTAGAAAGGAGCAATCATGGATAAACCGATGTTAGTCTTTAAGCGTTTTGGTCACCAGATTCATTTGATGGTACAAAAGGAAGCCAAACGTTGTGGTATTGAGTTTATGGGTGGACCGCAAGGTCAGGTGTTGCGTTTTTTGGATAGCCGTGGGGAAAACCAAGACTTGGTCTTGATTAAAGATATTGAGAAGGAACTCAATATTAGCAAGTCTGTTGCTAGTAATCTAGTTAAGCGTATGGTGCAAAATGGTTTGGTGGAATTGGAGGTGAGTCCTAGCGATAAGCGGGCTAAGTTTGTTCGTCTGACAGACAAATCGCGTTCTCAAATGCAAGAGATTAAGGCCTTTTTTGAACGAATAGACAAGCAGTTGATGGAAGGCATTGATGAAGATGAATTACTGATTTTTGAGAAAGTTCTCGGTCAACTACAGGAAAATATCAAGGGAATAGGAGGAGAGAATGAAGAAATTAGCCAAACGAATTAGTAGAAAAGAATGGGGGATGATTTTACTAGCCATTCTCTTTACTTGCTTTTCGGTCTATCTAGAGTTGGAAGTGCCAACCTATATCTCAAAAATTACGGATTTGCTAGGTAGTCAAGGAACTAATTTAGATGAGTTATGGCAACCAGCAGGTATGATGGTGGGAATGTCCTTTCTAGCCTTCTTATCCGCAGTTGCAGTTGGATTTTTTGCGTCCAGAGTGGCCGCTTCTTATACTAGTAGGCTGAGAAGTGATATTTTTAACCGAGTTTTGGATTACTCGCAGACAGAGATTAAGAAATTCTCTATTCCCAGTCTCCTAACTCGTACCACCAATGACATTACTCAGGTTCAGATGTTGATTACCATGGGCTTGCAAGTAGTTACGCGTGGTCCGATTATGGCTATCTGGGCTATCGGGAAGATTTTAGGTCATTCAGAATACTGGCTCTGGGCTGTGCTTGTGGCAGTGATTGTCAATGTTTTGATGACAACAGTTTTGATGACGCTAGCCTTTCCAAAACAGTCCTTGATTCAAAGTCTGACTGATAAATTGAACAGTATCACTCGTGAAAGCTTAGCAGGTATTCGTGTTGTTCGTGCCTACAATGCAGAGGACTACCAAAATAAAAAATTTGCTGCAGCAAATGATGAGCTGACACGTTTGAATTTGTTTGTCAACCGTCTTATGGCCATTCTAAATCCCATCATGATGGGGATTTCAAGTGGTTTAAGTGTGGCGATTTACTGGATTGGGGCCTATGTAATCAACGATGCTGCTCCATCAGCGCGTCTGCCTCTCTTTAGTGACATGGTTGTTTTCATGTCTTATGCCATGCAGGTTGTCATGGGCTTCCTTCTCATGGGAGCACTCTTCATTGTTCTTCCCCGAACCATGGTCTCTGCTAAGCGGATTAATCAAGTTCTAGATTTGTATTCCTCTATCCAAAATCCTGCCCAAGTCCAGCAGGCTGATGAAAACCTCAAAGGTCAGGTCGAATTTAAGGATGTGACCTTCCGTTATGCGGCAAATTCGGAGGCGGTTATTGAACATGTTAGCTTCAAGGCAGAAGAGGGTCAAACAGTGGCCTTTATTGGGTCAACAGGTTCTGGTAAATCAACTCTGGTCAATCTGATTCCACGTTTTTACGATGTATCAGCAGGAGAAATTCTGGTAGACGGTGTCAATGTTCAAGACTATGCCTTAGAAGATTTGCGCAACAAGATTGGTTATATTCCTCAGAAAGCGGTTCTCTTTTCAGGTAATGTCAAGGACAATTTAGACTTTGGACAGAGTCAAGAAACACCGCTTAGTGAGCAGGCCATGTGGCAGGCTTTGGAGTTGGCCCAGTCTAAGAACTTTATCGAAGACAAGGAAGCAGGATTGGCGTCAGAAGTGGCCCAAGGAGGAACCAATTTCTCAGGTGGCCAAAGACAGCGTCTGGCCATTGCGCGTGCCTTGGCTCGGAAGCCAGAGATCCTTATTTTTGATGACTCCTTCTCAGCCTTGGACTACAAGACAGACCGAGTTTTACGTCAAGATTTAGCTGAAAAAACTAAGTCTATGACCAAGCTCATTGTCGCACAGCGCATCTCAACGATTATGGATGCAGATTTGATTTTGGTCTTGGATCAAGGAAAAGTCGTGGGACAAGGTACCCACAAGGAACTTCTAGCAAGCAATGAAGTTTACCAAGAAATTGCTTATTCACAACTATCGAAGGAGGAATTGGAACATGGAAAATAAGAAAATGTCTCTCTGGAAACAGAGTAAACCCTATCTTGCAGGCCTCCAGTTTGCCCTTCTAATCGCCTTTCTAGCAACAATCTTATCCAATATCATTACTGTATATGGTCCAACCCGCATCAAGGAAATGACCAATATCATTGCCAGTGGCCTGGCAACAAGTGTGGATGTCGCGGCGGTTGCAGCTATTGGTGGTTTTTTGGCCGTGATCTATGTGATTGGACTCCTATCAAATTATTTGCAGGCCTTTCTGTTTACAACAGCTATTCAACGTTTTTCAGAGCGTTTGAGAAGAGCGATTGCAGAGAAAATCAATAGCCTACCATTGGGATATTTTGATGGGCACTCTCAGGGGGATACTTTGTCTCGTGTAACCAATGACGTTGACACTGCAGCCCAGTCCCTCAATCAAAGTCTGGGAACAGTTCTTTCATCTAGTTTACTGGTCGTGGCAGTCTTGGTAACCATGTTTGGGATGAACTGGATTTTAGCCTTGGTGACGGTTGTTTCAACCCTTATTGGTTTTGTTTTCGTGTCCGTCTTTATGGGCAAATCCCAGGGCTTCTTTAAGAGTCAGCAACAAGATTTGGCAGCTGTCAATGGCTATGTGGAGGAAATGTACTCTGGCCATAATGTGGTGACCAGTTATAATGCCATCGAAAGTACGAAAGAAGAATTTGCGACATTAAACCATCGTCTGTATGATAGTATCTGGAAATCTCAGTTTATTTCAGGGATTATGATGCCGATTATGATGTTTATTGGGAACTTTAGCTATGCCTTGGTGATTATCGTTGGTGCAGCCTTAGCCTTAAATGGGCACATCAGTATCGGGATTATCGTTGCATTTATGGCCTATGTTCGTATCTTTTCTCAGCCTCTTTCACAAATTGCCCAAGGGATTACTAGTCTTCAGCAGGCTAGTGCAGCCATGGGACGCGTCTTCGAATTCCTAGCTGAAGAGGAAATGGAAGACGAATCCCATAAAGAAAGACAATTGAGCGATATGAAAGGTCAAGTAGTCTTTGATCGAGTCTCCTTTGGTTATACACTTGATCGGACTATCATCCACGATTTTTCTGCGACGGCTCATGCAGGTCAAAAGGTTGCCATTGTCGGACCGACTGGGGCTGGTAAGACAACTATTGTCAATCTTTTGATGAAGTTCTATGAGATTGATAAGGGAAGTATCCGTATCGATGGTGTGGATACCAAGGATATGAAGCGTTCGGAAGTACACGATGCCTTTTCAATGGTCTTGCAGGATACTTGGCTCTTTGAAGGAACCATTCGCGACAATCTTATCTATAACCAAGAGGGGATTAGTGATGAGCGCGTGATTGAAGCCAGCAAGGCTGTAGGGATTCACCACTTTATCATGACACTACCAGATGGTTACGATACCGTCTTGGATGATACAGTGACCTTGTCTGTCGGACAAAAACAACTCTTGACTATCGCTCGTGCTTTGCTGAAAGATGCGCCACTCCTAATCCTAGATGAGGCGACTTCTTCTGTTGATACCCGTACAGAGGAATTGATTCAGAAAGCCATGGATCGTTTGATGGAGGGAAGAACTTCCTTTGTCATCGCTCACCGCTTGTCTACCGTCCGAAATGCTGATTTGATTCTTGTTATGAAGAATGGTAATATCATCGAGCAAGGAAATCATGATGAGCTGATGGCGCAAGCTGGTTTCTACGCTGACCTCTACAACAGTCAATTTACAGAAGACGAAGCAGAAGAATAAACCCAAAGAAGGCTTGACGGCCTTCTTTTTCTGCACTATACTAGAAGACAAGTGCTTCCCTATAAGTAAAATTTGAGTAAGTGATGAGAAAATATATGAAAAATTATCAAGAATGGTATGACCACATTGCTGGTAACATTGAAAATAGGCCCTTTCTTCTGAGCTTGTTAAGAACTTTCAATCGGTTCATGACGGCAGTTATGCCTATGATTTATCTAACCTTGTTAGCAACTACCTATCTCCAACAAGGACTTGGGAAACAGGTCGGAATCTATTTGTTTATTCCAGCGTCAGGTTTTGTGATTTTGTCCTTTCTTCGTAAGAAAATCAATGCCCCTAGGCCTTATGAGGAATGGACTATTAAACCCTTGCTTGACAGAGATAGTCCTGGTCAGTCAATGCCCAGTCGTCATGTCTTTTCAGCAACCATTATCTCCATGGCTTGCTTACATGCTAGTTTATCTGTAGGGGTTATCTTGTTGGTCTTGTCAGCTTTCCTCGGTCTAGTAAGAGTCTTAGGGGGAGTGCATTATCCCAAGGATGTAGTGGTTGCTTATATTTGTGGCCTTGCGTGGGGTATGCTTTTCTTTCTATTTTGAATTGTAAGTTAAGGTGGTCCTACAACCACTTACGGGTCTAAAGTAACCACTTGCTTTTTTGCTCTTGTTTTCTTATTTTGGCTTTGATATAGTAGAGTCAGAAAGGAGATGGAATGAAGTTACGAATCGAAATTGACAGCAATTTAGAGGAAACTGAAATTGTCATCAAGGCAGCGGCTTTGACAGATGAGATTGCGGATTTACAGCGCCTCTTGCAAGAATCCAAGTCTCCTCGGTTGATTTTTTACAAGGGGACGGGTGAATATTATCTGGACTTGTCGGAAATTCTTTTCTTTGAAACAGAGGGGAACAAGATTTACGCCCATACCCAGAAAGATGCCTACGAGGTTCGACTTAAACTCTATGAGTTAGAGTCTATCCTGCCCCGTTATTTCAGTCGAGTATCCAAGTCGACCATTGCTAATATTCGGCAAGTTTACTCGGTTGACAAGTCCTTTTCAGGAACGGGCACCATTTCCTTTTATCAAACCCACAAGGAGGTTCATGTCTCACGGCATTACCAATCCCTCCTAAAAGAAAATCTAAGAAACATGAGGTAAGAAGATGAAAAAGAAAGCATTTGGTATTGTATTGCTAGTATTGGCAGCTTTAATATTATTACAAGGAAATTTTGGAATCCCTTCATTCGGTGGGCAAATTTGGCCCTTGCTTGGTATTGCATTTTTTGCCTATCAATCAGTTGGAGCTTTGTTGCGTCGTCACTTAACTTCAGCCTCTTTTACAGCTCTAGTAGCCTTAATGATTGCTAACCACTTTTATGGCATTTTACCAATTCCCAATCAGTCATTGTTCTGGGCAAGTATTTTAATCGTAATGGGTGTCAGCGCACTCACTCATTCTAACAGAACTTGGAATGGGAAAAAATGGTGGTATGATGGTAAAAAGACCATTCTTACAGATAAGGAAGTTGCTTTTGGGACTGGGACTTTCTACAAGCAAAATCAAGAATTGGTAGACGACCAAGTAGAAGTTGGTTTTGGAAATGCCAAGATATATTATGACAATGCAGAGATGTTGGGAGATAGCGCAACCCTGAAAGTGGAAGTTGGTTTTGGCAATGCAGTTATCTATGTTCCTCAACATTGGGGAGTTGATTTAAAGGTAGAAACTTTCTGTGGCGTAGCCAAGGCAGATACTCCTCTAGCGCCAACCAGCAAAACCTTGATTATCCGTGGAGATGTGGCCTTTGGGAAGTTGGGAATTGTCTACGTTAAATAAAAAAATCTTCCAATTCCCTTGCAAAAATGAAGAAAGTGTGATAACATAGTACAGTATGTGGTGCTAGCACATCCGCTATATTAGATCTAATAGGAGGAAAACACAAATGGCTAAAGTATGTTACTTTACAGGTCGTAAGACTGTATCAGGAAACAACCGTTCACACGCGATGAACCAAACAAAACGTGCCGTAAAACCAAACCTTCAAAAAGTTACTGTTCTTATCGATGGTAAACCTAAAAAAGTTTGGGCTTCAGCTCGTGCTTTGAAATCAGGTAAAGTTGAACGCGTTTAATAATAAAAGTAAGGAGACCTTAGGGTCTTTTTTCTTTTACTGTAGATATAAAATCATTTGAAAAATAGAGTAAATATCCGCTGATACAGTATTCTGCTTTTACACTTGGGCTGAAATATGATAAAATAGAGTATCAACTAGTTGAGGTAAAAAGGATGACTGTAAAAATTAATACAAAAGATGGTCAAATCGAACTAACAGATGAAGTGATTGCAACCGTCGTAGGTGGAGCAGCAACTGAAATTTTTGGTGTGGTCGGTATGGCTAGTAAAAATGCCCTCAAAGATAATTTCCAAGCCCTTCTAGGTAAGGAAAATTATTCCAAAGGTGTCGTCGTAAAAGCGGCCGAAGATGGCAGTATTGCAGTTGATGTATATACCGTGTTGAGCTACGGAACAAAGATTAGCGAAGTGTCAAAAAACATTCAAGAGCGTGTTCGATTTAGTTTGGAAAACCAACTTGGAATTACCGCTCAGACTGTAAATGTCTACATTCAAAATATCAAAGTTGTAGGAGAATAACCGTGTCAAAAATTACTACTAGCTTATTTCAAGAAATGGTGCAGGCTGCATCAACTCGCTTGAATAAGCAAGCTGAATATGTCAATTCATTAAACGTCTTTCCAGTTCCAGATGGAGATACTGGTACAAATATGGGAATGACCATTGAAAATGGTGCTAAGGAAGTTGCAGACAAACCAGCTTCTACTGTTGGAGAAGTAGCGAGCATTCTTGCCAAAGGTCTTTTGATGGGTGCGCGTGGGAACTCAGGAGTTATTACGTCTCAGCTTTTCCGTGGATTTTCACAAGCCATCAAGGATAAAGACGAGTTAACAGGTCAAGATTTGGCTCTTGCCTTCCAATCAGGTGTGGAAGTTGCCTATAAGGCCGTTATGAAACCAGTTGAAGGAACGATTTTGACAGTTTCTCGTGGTGCTGCTATCGGTGCTAAGAAAAAGGCTGAGCAAACAGATGACGCTGTTGAAGTCATGCGCGCAGCCTTGGAAGGTGCTAAAACAGCTCTAGCTAAAACACCAGACATGCTTCCAGTATTGAAAGAAGTTGGCGTTGTGGATTCAGGTGGTCAAGGACTGGTCTTCATCTATGAAGGGTTCCTTTCAGCCCTTACTGGTGAATATATTGCATCTGAGGACTTTGTAGCGACTCCTGCCAATATGAGTGAAATGATCAATGCAGAACATCATAAATCTGTAGCTGGTCATGTAGCGACTGAGGACATCACCTTTGGTTACTGTACTGAAATCATGGTAGCTCTTAAGCAAGGTCCAACCTATGCCAAAGATTTTGACTACGACGAATTCCGTAACTACTTGAATGAGCTTGGAGATTCTCTCCTCGTTGTTAACGATGATGAAATTGTCAAAGTCCATGTCCATACAGAAGATCCAGGACTTGTTATGCAAGAAGGTCTCAAATATGGTAGCTTGGTCAAGGTAAAAGTTGACAATATGCGTAACCAACACGAAGCACAGGTTGAAAAAGAAGCTGCTCAAGTTAGCAAGCCTGCTGAAGAAAAAGAGTATGCTTTGATTGCTGTAGTGGCTGGTAAAGGTCTAGCAGATATCTTCCGTTCTCAAGGTGTGGATTATGTTATTGAAGGCGGTCAAACTATGAACCCTTCAACTGAAGACTTTATCAAGGCTGTTGAACAGGTCAACGCTCGTAACATTATCTTCCTGCCAAACAACAAAAACATCTTCATGGCAGCTCAATCTGCAGCAGAAGTTTTGGAACAACCAGCAGTAGTGGTGGAAGCTCGTACTCTTCCTCAAGGTTTGACAAGTCTTCTTGCTTTTGATCCAAGCAAGTCCATCGAAGAAAACCAAGAGCGTATGACTGCTGCTCTTAGCGATGTCGTTAGTGGAAGCGTCACAACAGCTGTGCGTGATACAACGATTGATGGCTTAGAAATCCATGAAAACGATAATCTTGGTATGGTGGATGGGAAAATTCTCGTGTCAAACCCTGACATGCACCAAACCTTGACAGAAACATTGAAACATATGTTGGATGAAGACAGTGAAATCGTAACCTTCTATGTTGGTGAAGATGGAAGTGAAGAACTTGCCAATGAGATTGCCCAAGAAATCGCAGAAGAATTTGAAGACGTTGAAGTCGAGATTCACCAAGGTCAACAACCTGTTTACCCATACCTATTTAGTGTGGAATAAGATTAATGAAGAACTGAGAAATCAGTTCTTTTTTCTTCATTTGAATAATGAAATCGGTATCTTTTTAATAAAAACAAAAATAACATTCATAAATAAACGTTAAAATAGAAAATTCAGAAAATTTCTTCTTTTCTCTTGAAAAATTTTGAAAAAATGGTATGATAGTAACAAGTTATTTTTAAGAGAAGAGAAAGGGGAACAATGGAGAAAATCAGTTTAGAATCTCCTAAGACGGGGTCGGACCTAGTTTTGGAAACACTTCGTAATTTAGGAATTGATACCATCTTTGGTTATCCTGGTGGTGCGGTCTTGCCTTTTTATGATGCGATATATAATTTTAAAGGCATTCGCCACATTCTAGGGCGCCATGAGCAAGGTTGTTTGCATGAAGCTGAAGGTTATGCCAAATCAACTGGAAAGTTGGGTGTTGCCGTCGTCACTAGCGGACCGGGAGCAACAAATGCCATTACAGGGATTGCAGATGCCATGAGCGATAGTGTTCCCCTTTTGGTCTTTACAGGTCAGGTAGCGAGAGCAGGGATTGGGAAAGATGCCTTTCAGGAGGCAGACATCGTGGGAATTACCATGCCAATCACTAAGTACAATTACCAAGTTCGTGAGACAGCTGATATCCCTCGTATCATTACGGAAGCTGTCCATATCGCAACTACAGGTCGCCCAGGGCCAGTCGTAATTGACCTACCTAAAGACGTGTCTGCTTTAGAAACAGACTTCATCTATTCACCAGAAGTGAACCTACCAAGCTACCAACCGACTCTTGAGCCAAATGATATGCAAATCAAGAAAATTTTGAAGCAATTATCCAAGGCTAAAAAGCCAGTCTTGCTAGCTGGTGGTGGAATTAGTTATGCTGAAGCAGCTGCAGAATTAAATGAATTTGCAGAGCGTTATCAAATTCCAGTGGTAACCAGCCTTTTGGGGCAAGGAACGATTGCAACGAGTCACCCACTCTTTCTTGGAATGGGAGGTATGCACGGGTCATTCGCAGCTAATATTGCCATGACGGAAGCCGACTTTATGATTAGTATTGGTTGCCGTTTCGATGACCGTTTGACAGGAAATCCAAAGACTTTTGCTAAGAATGCTAAGGTTGCCCACATTGATATTGACCCTGCCGAGATTGGCAAGATTATCAGTGCAGATATTCCGGTAGTTGGAGATGCTAAGAAAGCCTTGCAAATGTTGTTAGCGGAACCAACAGTTCATAACAATACTGAGAAATGGATTGAGAAAGTTACTAAAGACAAGAACCGTGTTCGTTCTTATGATAAGAAAGAGCGTGTGGTTCAGCCGCAAGCTGTTATTGAACGAATTGGTGAATTGACGAATGGAGATTCCATTGTGGTAACAGACGTTGGTCAACACCAAATGTGGACAGCTCAGTATTATCCCTACCAAAACGAACGTCAGTTAGTGACTTCAGGTGGTTTGGGAACGATGGGATTTGGAATTCCAGCAGCAATCGGTGCTAAAATTGCTAACCCAGATAAGGAAGTAGTCTTGTTTGTTGGGGATGGCGGTTTCCAAATGACTAACCAGGAATTGGCTATTTTGAACATTTACAAGGTGCCAATCAAGGTGGTTATGCTGAACAACCACTCACTTGGAATGGTTCGCCAGTGGCAGGAATCCTTCTATGAAGGTAGAACATCAGAGTCAGTCTTTGACACCCTTCCTGATTTCCAATTGATGGCACAAGCTTATGGCATTAAAAACTATAAGTTTGACAATCCTGAGACCTTGGCTCAAGACCTTGAAGTGATCACTGAGAATGTTCCTATGCTCATCGAGGTAGATATTTCTCGTAAGGAACAGGTGTTACCAATGGTACCAGCTGGTAAGAGTAATCATGAGATGTTGGGGGTGAAGTTCCATGCGTAGAATGTTAACAGCAAAACTACAAAATCGTTCAGGAGTCCTCAATCGCTTTACAGGTGTCCTATCTCGTCGTCAGGTTAATATTGAAAGCATCTCTGTTGGAGCAACAGAAGATCCAAATGTATCGCGTATTACCATTATTATTGATGTTGCTTCACATGATGAGGTGGAGCAAATTATCAAACAGCTCAATCGTCAGATTGATGTGATTCGCATTCGTGATATTACAGACAAGCCTCATTTGGAGCGCGAGGTGATTTTGGTTAAGATGTCAGCGCCAGCTGAGAAGCGAGCTGAGATTCTAGCGATTATTCAACCTTTCCGTGCAACAGTGGTAGACGTAGCACCAAGCTCGATTACCATTCAGATGACGGGAAATGCAGAAAAGAGCGAAGCTTTATTGCGAGTCATTCGACCATACGGTATTCGTAATATTGCTCGTACGGGTGCAACTGGATTTACCCGCGATTAAAAATCCGACTTAAATTTGTTAAACTAGCCTAAAAGGCAATAAATAATAGAAAAGAGAGAAAAACTATGGCAGTTCAAATGGAATACGAAAGAGATGTTAAAGTAGCAGCACTTGACGGTAAAAAAATCGCTGTTATCGGTTATGGTTCGCAAGGACATGCGCATGCACAAAACTTGCGTGATTCAGGTCGTGATGTTATCATCGGTGTACGTCCAGGTAAATCTTTTGACAAAGCAAAAGAAGATGGATTTGATACTTACACAGTAGCAGAAGCAACTAAATTGGCTGACGTTATCATGATTTTGGCACCAGACGAAATCCAACAAGAATTGTACGAAGCAGAAATCGCTCCAAACTTGGAAGCTGGAAACGCAGTTGGATTTGCTCATGGTTTCAACATCCACTTTGAATTTATCAAAGTTCCTGCGGATGTAGATGTCTTTATGTGTGCACCTAAAGGACCAGGACACTTGGTACGTCGTACTTATGAAGAAGGATTTGGTGTTCCAGCTCTTTATGCAGTTTACCAAGATGCAACAGGAAATGCGAAAAACATTGCTATGGACTGGTGTAAAGGTGTTGGAGCAGCTCGTGTAGGTCTTCTTGAAACAACTTACAAAGAAGAAACTGAAGAAGATTTGTTTGGTGAACAAGCTGTACTTTGTGGTGGTTTGACTGCCCTTATCGAAGCAGGTTTCGAAGTCTTGACAGAAGCAGGTTACGCTCCAGAATTGGCTTACTTTGAAGTTCTTCACGAAATGAAATTGATCGTCGACTTGATCTACGAAGGTGGATTCAAGAAAATGCGTCAATCAATTTCAAACACTGCTGAGTACGGTGACTATGTATCAGGTCCACGTGTAATTACTGAGCAAGTTAAAGAAAACATGAAAGCTGTCTTGGCAGACATCCAAAATGGTAAATTTGCAAATGACTTTGTAAATGACTATAAAGCTGGACGTCCAAAATTGACTGCTTACCGTGAACAAGCAGCTAACCTTGAAATTGAAAAAGTTGGTGCAGAATTGCGTAAAGCAATGCCATTCGTTGGTAAAAACGACGATGATGCATTTAAAATCTATAACTAATTGATAGAAATTAAGGTGAAGGCGAGTTGGGGGACTAACTCGCTTTTATAATCAATTCATCTCTTTTTAAAAGATGGATTACGATAAGTATGAAATAGTCTAGGAGAAAAAGATGTTAAGTTCAAAAGATATAATCAAGGCTCATAAGGTCTTGAACGGTGTGGTTGTGAATACCCCACTGGATTATGACCATTATTTATCGGAGAAGTATGGTGCTAAGATTTATTTGAAAAAGGAAAATGCTCAACGTGTTCGTTCTTTTAAGATCCGTGGTGCCTATTATGCCATTTCCCAGCTCAGCAAGGAAGAGCGTGAACGTGGGGTAGTCTGCGCTTCTGCGGGAAATCATGCGCAGGGAGTTGCCTATACTTGTAATGAGATGAAAATTCCTGCTACTATCTTTATGCCCATTACTACTCCGCAACAAAAGATTGGTCAAGTTCGCTTTTTTGGTGGGGACTTCGTGACTATTAAATTAGTTGGAGATACTTTTGATGCCTCAGCCAAAGCAGCTCAAGAATTTACAGTTTCTGAAAATCGTACCTTTATTGATCCTTTTGATGATGCCCATGTTCAGGCTGGTCAAGGGACCGTTGCTTATGAGATTTTAGAAGAAGCTCGAAAAGAATCGATTGATTTTGATGCTGTCTTAGTTCCTGTTGGAGGTGGCGGTCTCATTGCTGGGGTTTCTACCTATATCAAGGAAACAAGTCCAGAAATTGAAGTCATCGGAGTAGAGGCTAATGGGGCACGTTCCATGAAAGCTGCCTTTGAAGCTGGTGGACCTGTCAAACTCAAAGAAATTGACAAATTTGCGGATGGGATTGCTGTACAAAAGGTAGGTCAATTGACCTATGAAGCAACTCGTCAATATGTTCAAACCTTAGTAGGTGTCGATGAGGGATTGATTTCTGAAACCTTGATTGACCTTTACTCTAAGCAAGGGATTGTCGCAGAACCTGCTGGAGCGGCTAGTATCGCCTCTTTAGAGGTTTTAGCTGAATATATCAAGGGGAAAACCATTTGTTGTATCATTTCTGGAGGAAATAATGATATCAACCGTATGCCGGAAATGGAAGAGCGTGCCTTGATTTATGATGGGATCAAGCATTACTTTGTGGTTAATTTTCCACAGCGTCCGGGGGCTTTGCGTGAGTTTGTAAATGATATCTTGGGGCCAAATGATGATATCACACGTTTTGAGTATATCAAACGAGCTAGCAAGGGGACAGGCCCAGTATTGATTGGGATTGCCTTGGCAGATAAGCATGATTATGCAGGCTTGATTCGTCGAATGGAAGGTTTTGATCCATCTTATATTAACTTAAATGGTAATGAAACGCTCTATAATATGCTTGTCTGAGGACTAATAAAAAAAACATCATATTATTTGCACAACTGATGTATAGGTGCTATAATGAGGGTGAAGAAAGGGGGCGATTCCTATGGACTTAGGAAATCGATTACGCTATTTCTATCACAAGTCATTATAGTACCTATTATTTTTTGATTCAGTTTATAGTAAGGGAGTAAAATTACTTGTTATATATAAGGCGTATTTTTAGAATTCACTATTTTATATATGTCTAATCTGAAATTTGGTTAAATATAATAGGAATTAGAAAAAATAATCAATACTAATGAGAATCCTTATACTGAGTTAACTGAGAAGAGTGATAAGATACTAAGAAGATAAAAACAGTGGAAAATGTTAGAAGATAGGATACTATTGTCTCCTAACTACTCATCTTTTTATAGGTTTGAAGAAATAAAAAGGAATATTGATAAAGTAAATAAATAGTACCAGTTGATCAAGTGAAAAGTGCTTATAAAGGCAGGAAGAATATCAAAGAAGGAGAAGAGAAATAATAGTTAGTAATAGTGTGGAGAGAAAGTCTTTCACTATTAGAAATATTGTTTTAAAGTTGGATAAATAGAATAAAGTTGAAGATAAAACCTGTCTAACCTATCCCGAACTGGCATTTGTAAATTATGAATATTTTTACAAACAAAAGAGTTAATAATACAATTATTTTAAAGGTATTTACTAATGGTTTATAGTAAGTGAAAACCTATATATTATCGGCTTTAATAAGATAGTAACAGAAAAATAAATCATTAATTTTATTGAATATATGTTTTTTTATTGACAAAACACATAAAAACGTATACAATTAAATATCGTAAAGAAGAAAATAGGAGAAGGACATGGCTAAGTCAAACTTTGAAAAAGTAGAATCAGTTGTTGGCTGGGTTCGTGATAAGAAGATCACAGGCTACCGTATCTCTAAAGAAACGAATGCGCGTGAAATGTCTATCATTGCTCTAGCGCAGGGTCGTGCAAAAGTAAAAAATATTTCATTTGAAACAGCTCTAGGTTTAATTGATTTCTATGAAAAAATCATGAAAAATTTGAAGATTAATCTTTGGATGATGGCGGATTCTTGAATAGGGTCTGCCTTTTCATTTTTTGGCTAGTAAAAAGACTGCACGGTTGATGCAGCCTTTTCTTTTTATTTGAGATAGCGTTGAAGGAATTCTTTTGTACGGTCTTCTTTAGGATTAGTGAAGAGGTCTTCTGGTTTGCCTTCTTCAGCAATCACACCCTTATCCATAAAGATAACACGATGAGAGACATCACGGGCGAATTCCATTTCGTGGGTTACAACAATCATGGTCAAGCCTTCCTGAGCCAAATCTTGCATGATTTTGAGGACTTCTCCAACCATTTCTGGATCGAGAGCTGATGTTGGTTCATCAAAGAGAATGGCGTCCGGATTCATGGAGAGGGCACGAGCGATGGCTACACGTTGTTTTTGACCACCTGAGAGTTGTTTCGGTTTTGCTTGCCAGTAGCGTTCTCCCATGCCGACCTTTTCAAGGTTTTCTTTGGCAATCTTTTCAGCTTCTGTACGTTCGCGTTTAAGGACAGTCGTCTGAGCGACAATTGTGTTTTCAAGTACGTTAAGATTTTCAAAGAGGTTAAAGGATTGGAACACCATCCCCAACTTTTCACGGTATTGCGTGAGGTCATAGCCTTTTTCGAGAACGTTTTGTCCATGATAAAGGATTTGTCCATCAGTTGGAGTTTCAAGTAGGTTAATGGAGCGTAGGAAGGTTGATTTTCCGCTTCCAGAGCTTCCGATGATAGAGATAACTTCACCCTTGTGAACAGTTAGAGAAATGTCTTTTAGCACTTCGTTTTGTCCATAGGATTTTTTGAGGTGTTTAATTTCAAGGATTGCTTGTGTCATTATTTCAAATCCTCCGTTTGCATTTGGTTAGCACCTGTAGTATAGGTATCCATGTCCATGCGGCGTTCGATGAAGCGTAGGATACGTGTTACGGTGAAGGTGAGGACAAAGTAAATCACGGCGATGATTGTAAATGTCTGGAAGTATTGATAGGTTTGTGTTGCCACGGTATTTCCTGAGAAATAAAGTTCGACAACAGATATAACGTTCAATACAGATGTATCTTTGATATTGATGACAAATTCATTACCAGTTGCTGGTAGGATGTTACGGACAACCTGAGGTAGGACAATCTTACGCATGGTTTGGTTATGAGTCATACCAAGAGCAGTCGCAGCTTCAAATTGTCCCTTGTCAACTGCTAGGATACCACCACGAACGATTTCAGTCATGTAGGCACCAGTGTTGATCGAAACGATGAAGATAGCAGCAAGTGTGCGGTCAAGGTTGATACCGAAAGCTTGGGCAGTTCCGTAGTAGATAACCATCGATTGAACGATCATTGGTGTACCACGGAAAATTTCAATGTAGACATTGAGAATCCAGCCGACTAGCTTTTGTAAGCCATAAATAGCTTTATTTTCAGAGAGAGGAGCAGTACGGAAGACACCAATGGCAAGACCAATAATGAGACCTATGATGGTTCCGACGATTGAGATTAAAAGAGTGATACCAGCACCACGCAATAGTTGTTGCCAGTTCTCAGAAAGAATTTTAGCGACTTGGCTAAAGAAACTACTGCTAGTCTCTTCAGTTGTCGTAGCTTCGGCAGGTTGTTCCTTGATCATACGATCCATCAAGGCAACTTGGTCGTCTTTTGAAATGGTTTCAATGCTGGCATTGATTTGGCTAATACGATTGTCATCTTTACGAAGTCCAATGGCGATAGCTGTATCTTCTTCCCCCGTTTTGAAACCTGGTTCTACTTGAACCATCTTGAACTTAGAGTTAGCAGCTTCAGCAGTCAGTGCTTCTGGGCGTTCAGAAACATAAGCATCAATGACACCAGCCTCAAGAGCTTGGCGCATTTGAGCGAAGTCTCCCATGGCTGTTTCTTTTTTAGCACCTGTGATTTGTGCAATCAAGTCGTAGAGGTAGACACCTTGTTGAGAAGTGATTTTTGCACCATTAAAGTCATCCAAAGATTTGGCATTTGCATAGGCAGAATCTTTTTTGACAAGCAAAACTGGTTCGCTAGTGTAGTAACTGCTTGAAAAGGCGATTTCTTGTTTGCGTTCAGCAGTAGGACTCATACCTGCGATAATCATGTCAATCTTACCAGAAGTAAGGGCAGGAACTAGACCTTCCCACTTTGTTTTAACAACCAAAGGTTCTTTACCTAAGTCCTTAGCGATTTTCTTGGCGATTTGAACATCGTATCCGTTAGCATACTGGTTAGTCCCATCGATTTTGACAGCCCCATTGCTATCATCATCCTGAGTCCAGTTAAAGGGAGCATATGCTGCTTCCATCCCGATGCGTAAATATTCATCGGCTTGGGCAACATTGACAAGTCCCAGCATCAGCAAGAGACTTGTGAAAATAGATAAGTATATTTTTCTCATGATTTCTCCTATTTCTAATCTATTAAAAAATAACTGTCTCCTATTTTATCGAAAAAAACTCTATTTTTCAATACAGGTAAGCCCTTACTTGAGAAAAAATGATATAATGATAGCAAAGATAAAAAGGGGGCTTGTTTAATGAAAAAAACTTTTTTCTTACTGGTGTTAGGCTTGTTTTACCTTCTGCCACTCTCTGTTTTTGCCATTGATTTCAAGATAAACTCCTACCAAGGAGATTTGTATATTCATGCAGATAACACGGCAGAATTTAGACAAAAGATAGTTTATCAGTTCGAGGAGGACTTTAAGGGCCAAATCGTGGGACTTGGACGTGCTGGTAAGATGCCTAGTGGGTTTGACATTGATCCTCATCCAAAGGTTCAGGCTGCGAAAAACGGTGCGGAACTGACAGATGTTACGAGCGAAGTGACAGAAGAAGCGAATGGTTATACTGTGAAAGTCTACAATCCAGGTCAGGAAGGCGACACAGTGGAAGTTGATATCACTTGGAACTTAAAAAATTTGCTTTTCCTTTATGATGATATCGCTGAATTAAATTGGCAACCTTTAACAGATAGTTCAGGGGCTATTGGAAAGTTTGAATTTCATGTGAGGGGAGACAAGGGAGCTGAAAAACTCTTTTTCCATACAGGGAAACTTTTTAGAGAGGGAACGATTGAAAAGAGTAACCTTGATTATACTATTCGTTTAGACAATCTTCCTCCTAAGCGTGGAGTTGAATTGCATGCTTATTGGCCTCGGACCGATTTTGCTAGCGCTAGGGTTCAGGGCTTGAAAGGGAATCGTTTAGAAGAGTTTAATAGGATAGAAGACTCGATTTTTAAAGAAAAAGAGCAAAGTAAACAGCTAGTTACTTGGGTCTTCCCTTCTATCCTTTCCATCTCCTTGTTATTGAGTGTCTGCTTTTATTTTATTTATAGAAGAAAGACCACTTCTTCAGTCAAATATGCCAAAAATCATCGTCTCTATGAACCACCAATGGAATTAGAACCTATGGTTTTATCAGAGGCTGTCTACTCTACCTCTTTGGAGGAAGTGAGTCCTCTAACCAAAGGAGCAGGTAAATTCACCTTTGACCAACTTGTTCAAGCTACTTTGCTAGATGTGATAGACCGTGGGAATGTCTCTATCATTTCAGAAGGGGATGCAGTTGGGTTAAGACTGGTAAAAGAAGATGGTTTGTCAAGCTTTGAGAAAGACTGTCTAAATCTGGCTTTTTCAGGCAAAAAAGAAACAGCTCTTTCCAATTTGTTTGCAGATTACAAGGTATCTGAAAGTCTTTATCGCGGAGCCAAAGCTGCTGATGAAAAACGGATTCAAGCAAGAGGGCTTCAGCTCAAATCTTCTTTCGAAGAAGTATTGAAAGAGATGCAAGAAGGAGTGCGAAATCGAGTTTCCTTCTGGGGACTCCCAGATTACTATCGACCTTTAACTGGTGGGGAAAAGGCCTTGCAAGTGGGGATGGGACTTTCTACGATCCTACCATTATTTATCGGATTTGGTCTGTTCTTGTACAGTTTGGACGTTTATGGCTATCTTTATATCCCCTTGGCAATACTTGGTTTTCTAGGTTTGGTTATGGCTGTTTTCTATTATTGGAAGCTTCGATTAGATAATCGTGATGGTGTCCTAAATGAAGCAGGAGCAGAAGTATACTATCTCTGGACCAGTTTTGAAAATATGTTGCGTGAGATTGCACGATTGGATCAGGCTGAATTGGAAAGTATTGTGGTCTGGAATCGTCTCTTGGTCTATGCGACCTTATTTGGCTATGCGGACAAGGTTAGTCATTTGATGAAGGTTCATCAGATTCAAGTGGAAAATCCAGATATCAATCTCTATGTAGCATATGGCTGGCATAGTATGTTTTATCATTCAAGTGCGCAAATGAGCCATTATGCTAGTGTCGCAAATACAGCAAGTACCTACTCCGTATCTTCTGGAAGTGGAAGTTCTGGTGGTGGCTTCTCCGGAGGTGGCGGCGGGGGCAGTATCGGTGCCTTTTAAAGAGAGCTATCAATGGCTGAAAAAATATGCTATAATGGAAGATAGAAAAAGGAGTAATCTATGTATCTTATTGAAATTTTAAAATCTATCTTCTTCGGTATTGTTGAAGGAATTACGGAATGGTTGCCGATTTCGAGTACAGGGCACTTGATTTTAGCAGAGGAGTTTATCCAATACCAAAATCAGAATGAATCTTTTATGTCCATGTTTAATGTCGTGATTCAGCTTGGTGCGATTTTAGCGGTTATGGTGATTTACTTTAACAAGCTCAATCCTTTCAAACCGACTAAGGATAAGCAGGAAGTTCGTAAGACTTGGAGACTGTGGTTGAAGGTCTTGGTTGCCACTTTGCCTTTACTTGCCGTCTTTAAATTTGATGATTGGTTTGATACCCACTTCCATAACATGGTTTCAGTTGCTCTCATGTTGATTATCTATGGGATTGCCTTTATCTATTTGGAAAAGCGCAATAAAGCGCGTGCTATCGAGCCAAGTGTAACAGAGTTGGACAAGCTTCCTTATACGACAGCTTTCTATATCGGACTCTTCCAAGTTCTTGCTCTTTTACCAGGAACCAGTCGTTCTGGGGCAACGATTGTCGGTGGTTTGTTAAATGGAACCAGTCGTTCTGTTGTGACAGAATTTACCTTCTATCTTGGAATTCCAGTTATGTTTGGAGCCAGCGCATTAAAGATTTTCAAATTTGTGAAAGCAGGACAGCTCTTGAGCTTTGGACAATTGTTCTTGCTCTTGGTTGCGATGGGAGTCGCCTTTGCGGTCAGCATGATCGCTATTCGTTTCTTGACAAGTTATGTGAAAAAACACGACTTTACCCTTTTCGGTAAATACCGTATCGTGCTTGGTAGTGTCTTGCTACTTTATAGCTTTGTTCGTTTATTTGTATAAGAAAAACCTTGAAGGGGCAGCTCTTCAAGGTTTTAAAATCCAGTAAGGGTAATCCCCAATAGGCGGACACCTCTTTCTTTTTCGCTTAACTCTTCATAGAGTTGCAGGGCTATTTGACTTATCTGACTAGCATCCTGTGTTTTTTGAACAATACTTTTTCGTTTAGTAAGAGTTGAAAAGTCTTCGTAGCGGATTTTCAAAATGACAATTTTTCCAGCTTTTTCTTGTTGATGTAGATTGAGAGCAACTCTTTCTGATAGAAGAGCCAGCTCTTTTTTGATGTCTTCCTCAGCACGGAGAATCTTTCCATAGGTTTTCTCCTTCCCGATTGATTTACGGATGCGATTGGATTTGACGGGGGAATTGTGAATACCACGAGCCTTTCGATAAAGGTCATAGCCCAGTCTTCCAAAACGGTCTATTAGGGTCACTTCAGGAACTTCAAGTAGATCAGCGCCAGTAAAAATCCCCATTTGATGAAGACGTTCCACCGTCTTTTTTCCTACTCCATGAAACTTGGAAATATCCATTTGTTTGAGAAAGTCCTCAGCCTGGTCAGGTAGAATCACTGTCAAACCATGAGGTTTTTGATAATCGCTAGCCATTTTAGCTAAGAATTTGTTATAAGAAACGCCAGCAGAAGCAGTTAGATGGAGTTCTTGCCAGATATCCTCTTGAATGAGGCGAGCGATTTTGACCGCTGACTTGATACCGAGTTTATTTTCTGTTACATCCAAATAGGCTTCGTCAATACTCATAGGTTCAATCAAATCTGTATAGCGCTTAAAAATAGCTCGGATCTGGAGTCCTACAGATTTGTATTTCTCATAATTTCCTGAGATGAAGACGGCTTGGGGACAACGTTCATAGGCTTCCTTAGAACTCATGGCTGAATGGACACCAAAAGCTCGTGCCTCATAGCTACAGGTAGAAACGACACCACGCCCACCTGTTTGCCGAGGGTCGCTTCCGATAATGACAGGTTTTCCTCTGAGTTTAGGATTATCCCTGATTTCTACCGCAGCAAAAAAGGCATCCATGTCAATATGGATGATTTTTCTTGACAAATCATTTAACAAAGGAAAAATCAACATGCCTAGCCCCCTTTTTACTGCTTATTTTCTTTTATTATACCCTTTTTTCTGAAAAAAGGGAAAAAGGGTATATTTTTTTCAAAAATATAATACAGTTTGGAACAAAATATAGACTGTTTTAGAAAAGAAAGTGTAAAAATAAGGGTTTTCTACTTGTTGAAATCGGTTACTGTGTGTTATACTTGTCTCATGAATGTAACAGATTGTTGTTGCTAGAAAGAAAAAAGAGGACATTAACATGGTTGTTAAGACAGTTGTTGAAGCACAAGATATTTTTGACAAAGCTTGGGAAGGCTTCAAAGGCGTAGATTGGAAAGAAAAAGCAAGTGTATCACGCTTCGTACAAGCTAACTACACACCTTATGATGGAGACGAAAGCTTCCTCGCAGGACCAACAGAACGTTCACTTCACATCAAAAAAATTGTAGAAGAAACTAAGGCACACTACGAAGAAACTCGTTTCCCAATGGACACTCGTCCAACATCTATCGCTGATATCCCAGCAGGATTTATCGATAAAGAAAATGAAGTTATCTTCGGTATCCAAAACGATGAACTCTTCAAATTGAACTTCATGCCAAAAGGTGGTATCCGTATGGCTGAAACTACTTTGAAAGAAAATGGATACGAACCAGATCCAGCTGTTCACGAAATCTTTACTAAATACGTAACAACAGTTAACGACGGTATCTTCCGTGCCTACACTTCAAACATTCGTCGTGCACGTCACGCACACACTGTAACTGGTCTTCCAGATGCATACTCACGCGGACGTATCATCGGTGTTTATGCACGTCTTGCTCTTTACGGTGCAGACTACTTGATGCAAGAAAAAGTAAACGACTGGAACGCAATCGAAGAAATCGATGAAGAAACAATCCGTCTTCGTGAAGAAATCAACCTTCAATACCAAGCATTGCAACAAGTTGTTCGCTTGGGTGACCTTTACGGAGTTGACGTTCGCAAACCAGCGATGAACGTTAAAGAAGCTATCCAATGGGTTAACATCGCCTTCATGTCTGTCTGCCGTGTTATCAACGGTGCTGCTACATCTCTAGGACGTGTACCAATCGTATTGGACATCTTTGCAGAACGTGACCTTGCTCGTGGTACATTTACTGAATCAGAAATCCAAGAATTCGTTGATGATTTCGTTATGAAACTTCGTACAGTTAAATTTGCTCGTACAAAAGCTTACGACCAATTGTACTCAGGTGACCCAACTTTCATCACAACTTCTATGGCTGGTATGGGTAACGACGGTCGTCACCGTGTTACTAAGATGGACTACCGTTTCTTGAACACACTTGACAACATCGGTAACTCTCCAGAACCAAACTTGACAGTTCTTTGGACTGATAAATTGCCATACAACTTCCGTCGCTACTGTATGCACATGAGCCACAAACACTCTTCAATCCAATATGAAGGTGTAACAACAATGGCTAAAGACGGATATGGTGAAATGAGCTGTATCTCATGCTGTGTGTCTCCACTTGACCCAGAAAATGAAGAACAACGCCACAACATCCAGTACTTCGGTGCGCGTGTAAACGTATTGAAAGCCCTTCTTACTGGTTTGAACGGTGGTTACGACGATGTTCACAAAGACTACAAAGTATTTGACATCGAACCAATCCGTGACGAAGTTCTTGAATTTGAATCAGTTAAAGATAACTTTGAAAAATCTCTTGACTGGTTGACTGACACTTACGTAGATGCTTTGAACATCATCCACTACATGACTGATAAGTACAACTACGAAGCTGTTCAAATGGCCTTCTTGCCAACTAAACAACGTGCCAACATGGGATTCGGTATCTGTGGATTTGCCAACACTGTTGATACATTGTCAGCTATCAAATACGCTACAGTTAAACCAATCCGTGATGAAAATGGCTACATCTACGATTATGAAACAATCGGTGAATACCCACGTTGGGGTGAAGATGACCCACGTTCAAACGAATTGGCAGAATGGTTGATCGAAGCTTACACAACTCGTCTACGTAGCCACAAACTTTACAAAGACGCTGAAGCTACAGTATCACTTTTGACTATCACATCTAACGTTGCTTACTCTAAACAAACTGGTAACTCACCAGTCCACAAAGGTGTATACCTCAACGAAGATGGTTCTGTGAACTTGTCTAAACTTGAATTCTTCTCACCAGGTGCTAACCCATCTAACAAAGCTAAAGGTGGATGGTTGCAAAACTTGAACTCACTTTCTAGCCTTGACTTCAGTTATGCAGCTGATGGTATCTCATTGACTACACAAGTATCGCCTCGCGCTCTTGGTAAGACTCGTGACGAACAAGTTGATAACTTGGTAACAATCCTTGATGGTTACTTTGAAAACGGTGGACAACACGTTAACTTGAACGTTATGGACTTGAACGATGTTTACGAAAAGATCATGTCAGGTGAAGATGTTATCGTACGTATTTCTGGATACTGTGTAAACACTAAATACCTCACTCCAGAACAAAAAACTGAATTGACACAACGTGTCTTCCACGAAGTTCTTTCAATGGATGATGCCTTGGATGCGTTGAGCTAATCAAGTTCTTGAATAATGAAATAAAGAACCCTCGGTCAGTCGACTGAGGGTTGTTTTTGGGCTCTTAAATTCCTTAAGTCAGGTATTGAAATGTCTGACCGGGATTCAAAGATACTTGTTGAGTTGCGGGAGGTATTTGATACTCAATGAAAATCAAAGAGCAAACTAGGAAGCTAGCCGCAGGTTGCTCAAAGCACCGCTTTGAGGTTGTAGATAAGACTGACAAAGTCAGTCACACATATACGGCAAGGCGAAGCTGACGTGGTTTGAATTTTATTTTCGAAGAGTATGAAAATAAAAATACCACACTTTGTAAGGAAACAAGGTGTGGTTGTATTTTATCTCTTAGACCAAGTTCTCCTCATAAAGAGAAGTAAGATTGGGTAAATCTCCAAGCGCCCTGCAATCATTGCAAAGGAGAGGAGAATTTTTGAGATAGGACTAAAGATTGAGAAACTAGAAGTGGTTCCTAGGATAGGTCCGATATTATTGAAACAGCTAAAGACAGCGCTGGTCACAACCAGAAAATCATTGCTATCTAAGCTGACAATGAAGATAAGGGATAGCAAAATCATAGAATAGATGACAAAGTACTTGAGAATCTTATGCTGGGTATCTTTGTCAATTACCGTTTTATTAACATGGAGGGTCAAAATACGGTGGGGCGATAGGATTGATAAAATCTGATTTTTAGCAATTTTTGAAAGGATTAGGCCTCGGATAACCTTGAGTCCACCTGCGGTTGATCCAGCAGAGCCACCGATTCCCATGAGGAAGAGAAGGATAAACTGGGAGAAGAGGGGCCAGTTGGTAATGTCTCCGTAACCAAAACCAGTCGTTGTAATGATATTGGAAACCTGGAAGAAGGCCATTTCAAAACTCTTTGAAAATCCTGGATAGAGATAGAGAGTATTGAGGCTAATCAAGCCTGTAGAAAGCAGAACAATGACCAAGTAAGCACGAAGTTCCTCGTCACCAAAGAAGGCTTTGACGCGACGGAGCATGAGGTAGTAGTAGAGATTGAAATTTACCCCAAAAACCAGAACTCCGATACTAACCAGATAGGTAATCAGTGAGCTGCCATAGTGGGCAATCCCGTCGTTATAGACGGTAAAGCCTCCTGTACCTGCTGTCCCCATAGCAATGACAAAACTATCAAATAGGGGCATGCCAGCCAGATAATAGATGATGACAAAGAGGGAGAAGAGAGCTAGATAAAGGAGATAGAGAATCTGGGCAGTGTTTTTTAGTTTGGATACTACTTTACCAAAAACAGGGCCAGGAACCTCAGCCTTCATCACTTCTAGGTGACTATTCTTGGCATTATCCATAATAGCAAGTGCAAAAACAAGCACTCCCATCCCTCCAATCAAGTGGGTAAAACTTCGCCAGAAGAGGAGGGAACGACTGAGGACCGAAACGTCGTTCAGAATAGTTGCTCCAGTAGTTGTAAAGCCAGAACTGATTTCAAAAAAGGCATCGATAACGCTGGGAATTTGCTTAGCAAAAACAAAGGGGAGACCGCCAAAGAAGGACCAAAGGATCCAACAGAGGGCAACAATCAAGACTCCCTCCTTGGGATAAATCCGTTGATTTTTGGGCTTTTGTAAAATTCCTGAACCGCCTAGTAATACGAGAATCCCTATTGTTGAAAAGAGGGCCGTAAAGACTTGGCTCGATTCACGGTAATAGAGAGCGACAGACACAGGAACCAAAAGAAGAACAGCTTCAATCAAAAGTAATTTTGAAAGGAGGTAACGAATCATACTTTTATTCATTTCTTACCTCGCGATCAAGTCATAAATCTTGGTGATGTTTGGCAACAAAGTTGTTACTAGGAGCTTGTCTCCAACTTCCAACATATCCTCCCCAGTTGGGAAAATAGTCTTGCCCTTTCGAATGATGGCTGCAATAAGAACCCCTTTTTTCAATTTCAGTTGAGAAAGAGGTTTGGCAGTCATTTTATTGGCTTCCTTGATATGGAATTGTAGGGTTTCGATTTGGCCATTGGCTAGATGGTGCATGGCTTGAAGGTCTGAATACTGGGCATTAACACGACCACGAATAAAGTGCATAATCGTATCTACAGCGATGCTTTTAGGTGTGATGATACTTGAAAAATCAGGTGCATTGATGATCTCGAGGAGACTGGTACGATTGACCTTGGTGATATTTTTTTGTACACCTACCCTGTCAAGGAACATAGAGGTAATTAGATTTTCCTCATCGACTCCTGTTAGAGTGGCAACGACATCATAGTTTTGAGCACTTTCTTCCAGCAGGGTATCTTTTGCGGTTCCATCTCCTTGAACGATGTAGAGATTTGGGAATTTCTCGCTAAAGAAGCTGGCGATTTCGGGATTGATTTCAATGACTTTTGTATCGATACGACTGTCTTTGAGAATACCAAGTAGATAATAGGCAATTCTACCTGCACCGACGATGAGAAGGCTCTTCACGGCACGAGACTTGAAATAATTATGGAAGAGCATCATGTCAACACGGTTACCAGTGACAAAGATTCTATCTTTATCCTGTACAGTCATGTCACCGCTTGGAATGATAATTTGATGATCCCTCTCTATCGCACATAGAATGACATTGCCAAATTTTTTCCGAAAATCAGAAATGGGCATTTGGCAAAGACCACTGGAGGATTTAACAGTGAATTCCATCAAGCTGACCCGTCCCCCAAAGAAACGTTCGACAGATAGGGCGTTGGGGAAGTCAATGATATTCGCGATAGCGCGGGCAGCCAAGAGCTCAGGGTTAACGATAAGAGAAAAACCGAGAATATTCTTTTCCTTGAAATAAGAGTTAGAATATTCAGGGTTCCGCACCCGAACGATGGTCTCTTTAGCTCCCATTTTTTTGGCTAGAACGGCTGCAATCATGTTCACTTCATCGTATTCAGTCAGGGCGATAAAGATATCACAATCCTGGACACTGGCTTGCTCAAGGATGGTAAAATCGGCCCCGTTACCAAGGATACCCATGATATCAAAGCGATTAACAATATGATTGAGGACAGCTTCGTCTTGCTCAATCAGCAAAACATCATGCTTTTCTGCAACCAAAGAGCGACAGAGGGCAGAACCAACTTTTCCCCCTCCGACAAGGATAATTTTCATAATAAAACCTACTTTTTCATGATGTAACTATCATACCTTTTTTCAAGAAAAAATGCACCTACTAGCTAATCACCAGAGTTTTTAGTAGGAAATTTGCTATAAGGTAAAACTATACCCTAAGCAATTGAAATAGCTATTAGCGACTTTCTCTGAAATATGGTATGATAAAGGGTGTATAAGGAGATAAAATGAATAATAATTTACTGGTATTACAATCAGACTTTGGTCTGGTAGATGGTGCGGTATCGGCTATGATTGGAGTGGCTTTAGAAGAATCTCCAACCTTAAAAATTCATCACTTGACGCACGATATTACGCCTTATAATATTTTTGAGGGGAGTTATCGTCTCTTTCAGACGGTGGATTACTGGCCTGAGGGAACGACTTTTGTATCGGTTGTCGATCCAGGTGTCGGCTCGAAACGTAAGAGTGTAGTTGCCAAGACTGCAAAAAATCAATACATTGTCACGCCAGATAATGGGACGCTTTCTTTTATCAAGAAACACGTTGGCATTGTAGCTATTCGTGAGATTTCTGAAGTGGCCAATAGACGTCAAAATACAGAGCATTCTTATACCTTCCACGGTCGTGATGTCTATGCCTATACTGGTGCTAAACTGGCCAGTGGTCACATTTCTTTTGAGGAAGTGGGACCAGAGCTCAGTGTGGATCAGATTGTGGAGCTTCCAGTCGTAGAGACCATCATTGAAGACCATTTGGTGAAGGGAGCTATTGATATTCTGGATGTGCGTTTCGGCTCGCTTTGGACCTCTATCACACGAGAAGAGTTTTACAAGCTGGGACCAGCATTCGGTGACCGTTTTGAGGTGACTATCTATCATGCAGATATGCTGGTCTATCAAAATCAGGTTGTTTATGGCAAATCATTTGCAGATGTGAGAATTGGGCAACCCATCCTTTACATCAACTCTCTCTATCGTTTAGGTCTGGCTATCAACCAAGGTTCCTTTGACAAGGCCTATAATGTGGGTGTCGGTTCATCTTGGACCATTGAAATAAAGAAAATAGAATCATAAAATAGGAGAATATAGATGAAAAATCAATCAATTAAACAAGTTGTTGCTATCGGTGTTGGAGCTGCGCTCTTTGTTGTCATCGGGATGATTAGTATTCCAACGCCTATTCCAAATACAAGCATCCAGCTTCAGTATGCGGTACAGAGCCTCTTGTCTATTATTTTTGGCCCTCTAGTGGGACTACTTGTTGGTTTAATTGGGCATGCAGTGAAGGACTCTCTTGCTGGCTACGGTCTATGGTGGACTTGGATTATCGCTAGCGGCCTCTTTGGTCTAGCTGTGGGGCTATTTAGAAAGTACGTTCGCGTGATCAATGGTGTCTTTGACTGGAAAGATATTCTTATTTTTAACCTCATTCAACTACTTGCAAATGCCCTTGTTTGGGGTGTCTTGGCACCACTTGGAGATGTTGTGATTTATCAAGAAGCGGCAGAAAAAGTATTTGCACAAGGAATTGTTGCGGGAATTGCTAATGGTGTATCTGTAGCTATTGCAGGAACTCTTCTCTTGCTTGCCTATGCAGGAACTCAAACTCGTGCAGGAAGTTTGAAAAAGGACTAAAATTATGGGGAAGGCTGGGCAACCAGTCTTTTTCGATGTTTATAGATTAGTTAGGCAAGTAAGCTAGGATAGGAATCTTTTTGGCGCTAAGATTTTAAGAGAAGAGACTGCAAGAAGGGGTTAATTTATGATAAAATAGAAGTCTAATACTCTGCGAAAATCTAATTCAAACCGCGTCAGCTTAGCCTTGCCGTACTTAAGTACAGTCTACGGCTAGCTTCCTAGTTTGCTCTTTGATTTTCATTGAGTAGAAGAAGCGAATGAAGAGAGTAAGATGAAAGAAGCTATAATTGAGTGGAAGGATTTCTCTTTCCGGTATGAAACGCAACAAGAACCGACCTTGCAAGGAGTGGACTTAACCATTTACAAGGGAGAGAAAGTCTTAATTGTTGGGCCATCTGGGTCAGGTAAGTCTACCTTGGGTCAGTGTTTGAATGGGATTATTCCAAATATTTACAAGGGTCAGACATCTGGAGAATTTTTGATCAAGGGGCAAGCGGCCTTTGATATGAGTATCTATGATAAATCTCATCTGGTTAGCACGGTTTTGCAGGATACAGATGGGCAGTTTATCGGTTTATCCGTGGCAGAGGATTTGGCTTTTGCTCTAGAAAATGATGTAACAAGTTTAGAAGAGATGAAAAGCCGTGTTCATAAATGGGCTGAAAAGCTGGACCTTCTTTCTTTACTGTCTCAGCGTCCTCAGGATTTGTCAGGTGGACAAAAGCAGCGAGTCAGTCTGGCTGGTGTCTTGATTGATGAGAGTCCGATTCTTTTGTTTGATGAGCCACTCGCCAATCTCGATCCCAAGTCAGGTCAGGATATTATCGAATTGATTGACCAGATTCATAAGGAAGAGGGGACGACGACCCTTATTATTGAGCACCGTTTGGAGGACGTTCTGCATCGTCCTGTTGATCGGATTGTCTTGATAAACGATGGTCGTATTCTCTTTAATGGTAGCCCTGACCAACTACTGGCGACTGATTTATTGACTCAAAATGGAATTCGGGAACCCCTTTATCTAACCACTCTCCGTCAATTGGGTGTGGATTTAGCCAAGGAAGAACAGTTAGCAAATCTGGATAACTTGTCTATCTCAAAAGGCCAGGTTCAGTTGCAGACTGAATTGGTAAAAGAGACACCAGATTTACAGTCACTCTTTAGACTAGAGGACGTATCTTTTTTTTATGATGATAGACCGATTTTAAAATCCATTTATTTAGATATTAAAAAGGGTGAAAAGATTGCCATTGTCGGAAAAAATGGAGCAGGGAAATCAACCCTTGCTAAGGCCTTAAGTAGCTTTATCCAGACTGAAGGCCGTTATCTGTGGGAAGGACAGGATATAAAAGGAGATTCTGTTGCAGAGCGGGCGGAACGAGTAGGCTATGTGCTGCAAAATCCCAATCAAATGATTTCAACCAATATGATTTTTGATGAGGTGGCTCTGGGACTTCGTTTGCGAGGTGTGGGCGAGCAGGAAATTGAAACGAGAGTTTATGAAACCTTGAAAATCTGTGGTCTCTATGAATTTCGTAATTGGCCCATTTCTGCCCTGTCATTTGGTCAGAAAAAACGTGTGACCATTGCTTCAATTTTGGTCTTAGGGGCTGAAATTATTCTCCTAGATGAACCGACAGCAGGTCAAGACCAGAAGAACTATACTGAGATTATGGAATTTCTTGAAGAACTGCATCAAAAAGGTCATACTATTGTCATGATTACTCATGATATGCAATTGATGCTGGATTATTCAGATCGGGCCCTTGTCATGGTGGATGGGGAATTGATTGCCGATACTAATCCAGCTAGTCTGTTGAGCAATCCTGAGCTGTTAGTAAAAGCCAACCTAAAAGAAACCTCTATCTTTAACTTGGCTAAGAAACTCGATGTGGATCCACTTGCTTTAACGGCATTTTACAAAGAAAGGAGAGAAGGATGCAAGCTAAATTAATTGGTTACCAGCATAGAGATACTGTGATTCATCGCTTGTCAGGAGCTGGAAAACTTCTCTTTTTCATCCTTGTGTCATTGGCGGCCATGATTAGCTATGATACCAGACTGCTTGTTCTGATTGCCATCTTTTCGGTCTTTCTCCTCTATTTGTCAGAGATCCGTTTTAAAGATGTTTCCTTTGTAGCCGTTTTTGCGACGGTATTTGCCGTTTTAAACGTCTTGATGGTCTATCTCTTTTCTCCTGAGTATGGGGTTGGACTTTACGGAGAGAGAAGTGTGATTTGGCAGGGAATCGGTGCCTACACTCTGACCAGTCAAGAGCTCTTTTATCTGCTAAATCTGGCCATTAAGTATCTCTGCACCATTCCTCTAGCTATTATCTTTTTGATGACAACTCATCCTAGTCAGTTTGCATCTAGTTTAAATCAAATTGGTGTGCCTTATAAGATTGCCTATTCAGTCAGCCTGACCTTGCGATATATTCCAGATTTGCAGGAAGAATTCTTTACTATCAAGATGTCTCAGGAAGCGCGTGGGATGGAATTATCCAAGAAAGCTTCTCTTATGCAACGAATCAAAGGCAATCTGCGCATTATCACTCCCTTGATTTTCAGTTCGCTAGAACGCATTGATACCATCGCGACCGCCATGGAGCTTCGCCGCTTTGGAAAAGAGAAAAAGCGGACTTGGTATAGTTATCAGACCTTGAAAAAAGGAGATTATCTTACCTTGCTCTTGGCAGCTGTGTTTTTAGTAGCTAGTTTACTACTTATCTTGCAGAATCAGGGACGATTTTACAACCCTTGGAAATAGCTTGAAAAAATTGAAAAAATCAAGTCGTTTCTATTGACAATGATTCTGAAAGTGTTATACTAAGAAAGTAGTTTCGCTGATTTACTTCAAACCTGTTGTGAGGTAAGTTAACGATGCCTTAACCACGCTGTTTGCTGAGCTTGACTCCGGGCAGTGTGGCTATTTTTTTGCAATGGTAAAAGGAAGCAAGTCATGACAAATCACATTGTATTATTTGAACCACAAATTCCACAAAATACAGGCAATATCGCGCGTACTTGCGCTGCAACCAATTCTCCCCTCCACATCATCAAGCCTATGGGCTTTCCTATCGATGACCGCAAGATGAAGCGAGCTGGTTTGGATTATTGGGATAAGCTAGAGATTTATTTTTACGAGAGTTTAGAGGATTTCATGTCTCAGATGAAGGGAAAACTCTATCTGATTTCTAAATTCGCTGAGAAAGTGTATTCTGATGTGGATTTATCGACTAACGAAGACCATTATTTTCTATTTGGACGTGAAGACAAGGGCTTGCCTGAGGACTTTATGCGAGAACATCCTGAGAAAGCTCTCCGTATTCCTATGAATGATGAACATGTCCGCAGTCTCAATGTGTCTAATACCGTCTGCATGATTGTCTATGAGGCTCTCCGCCAGCAGAACTTTGCAGGTCTTGAGCTTGTTCATACCTATGAAGTGGATAAATTGAAATAAAAAATGAAAATGAAAATGAACAAAATGCTTGCGCTTGCAAGCGTTTTTTGTTATGATAAAAGAGTCTTCAGGGCAGGGTGTGATTCCCGACCGGCGGTAAATTTGACTAGCTATTTTAGCTTTCTCGTCGTTGTCTTGTCTCGATATACTTTAAGTATTATCTTCGACTGCGACGCCTAGATAAATCTAAAATATCTTAGCCAAATAAGTCCGCGAGCGCAAGCTGATGTGGTGAGATTCCACAACCGACAGTATAGTCTGGATGGGAGAAGACGAAAGAATAGCTTTGTCTGTTCTGATAGATTTATAGCCAAACTGTAACCGCTTGCTCAACGGAGTTAGAGGGAACTTTTGGGATATAAAAAGTGAGAATAGATAGAGGAATCCTTTCTAACTTCTTCTGATTTTATAGAAAATTGGAGGAACCTGTTATGACAAACACACGTCGACTTTCGACCATTGCGATTTTATCAGCCATCTCATTTGTGCTGATGTACTTTGACTTTCCGCTTTTACCAGCGGCGTCCTTCCTCAAGATCGAATTTAGTATCTTGCCAGTCCTTGTGGGCTTAGTGGTCATGGATTTGCCTGCTGCTCTAGGAGTTCTCTTGCTTCGCTCACTCTTGAAACTGCTTCTTAACAGTCAGGGAGTGAATACTTACATTGGTTTGCCAATGAATATCGTAGCTTTGGGAGTTTTTGTCATCGTATTTGCTTTGATTTGGAAAAAGGAACGGACAACCCTTCGTTTCCTACTAGGCTCTCTAGCTGGGACTATTGGTTTAACCGTGGCTATGTTGGTTCTCAATTATGTTTATGCTGTTCCTTTGTACGCTAAGTTTGCTAACTTTGATATTGGAAAAATTTTGGGACTTTCCAACTACCTAATGACCATGGTATTACCTTTTAACTTGATTGAGGGTGTAATCTTTTCCGTTTCATTCTGGTTGTTGTATGTTCTCTTGAAACCAACCTTAAAACATTATGAGAGATAAACAAACATTTTTAATGAAGGGCAGTTTTGCCCTTTTACTTTTCGTTATTCTTGGCTACATGGTCAAATTTTACCCTGAAACGCTGGTCGGTTTTGACCAACCGATACAGACTGCCGTTCGAGGAGACTTGCCAGATTACTTGACTATTCTTTTTAGGGCCATCACACGCTTGATTGATATTCCAGTGATTATCACTTGGGTTGTCATTACAGCTTTTGTCTTTTATCGTAAGCGGTGGAAGGTAGAAAGTTTCTTCATGCTGGGAAATCTGGCTTTGGCAGGTCTTTTAATCGTGACCTTTAAAAATATTTACCAGCGCCCACGACCAGCTATTTTACACTTGGTTGAGGAGAAGGGATTTTCCTTTCCAAGTGGCCATTCTCTGGCTGTAACCTTGATGGTCGGTTCTCTGATTATCATTCTCAGTCAACGGATGAAAAATCCAGTCTGGAGAAAAATCGTACAAATCGTCCTTGGTCTCTACCTAGTCAGTGTGCTGGTATCAAGGGTCTATCTGGGAGTTCACTATCCATCAGATGTCCTTGCCAGTCTCTGTGTGGGCTTGGGAGTCCTGTTTATCGAGTTTCCCTTCTATGACAAGCTCCGATTCCAATGGCGATTTAAAGGCAAGCAGAAGTGAGTATCAAATTCCTTTGAGGAGAAAGAAATGAAAGTCAATATAGCAGATCTTCATCCGACTCAACTATACTTATCAGAAAAGAAGTTGCAAGATATTCAGATGCTTTACCAGTCGGCAGAAACAATCCAAGTCGATCCAATCAGTATTCTTGCCTTTGGAAATTGCTTGTTGATTACAGATGGACATCACAGGGCTTATCAGGCTTTATTGGCAGGTCGGGATACGATTTCTGCTGAGTGGGATAGAGATGGTGGTGATGAACTATATCATCTCTATGCGCAAGCTTGTGAGGAAAGAATGATTTACTCTGTTCTGGATTTAAAAAATCATATCTTAGCTCAAGATGAGTATGAAGCAAAATGGTATAACTGGTGTGATGGTTTTAATCAAGCAGCAACTATTTTGTGGAAAAGGAAAGCAGATGAAACGGATTTTACAAATAGATAATGCACTGCGTCTTGTTCCTTATTATAAGGTCAATCATTGTGAAGAAGCTTTTGCTTGGTATCAGGATGTGAACTTAGTTCACCTCGTAGATGGTGTGAAGAAACCTTATAGTCAAGAAACTTTGGAAGCTATGTATTCCCATTTGGATCAGCATGGTGAACTTTTTTGGATTGAAGTCAAGGAGAAGGGAGAATGGTTTCCAATTGGGGATGTTACACTATCTCAGGATAATCTCCCCATTGTGATTGGGAATTCCGCTTACCAACATCGAGGACTTGGAAAAAAGATTCTAAGTGCTTTGATTGAATTGGCTCGAGTAAAAGGATGGAAAGAATTGAGAGTCAAGGAAATCTACACCTACAATCATGCTTCTAGGAGGTGTTTCAAGTCGCTTGGATTTGTGGAAAATGGAGCAACAGAAAAAGGAATGAGTTTTGTATTGAAATTAATCTAATCTAACTTGTTTTTTAACTCAAAATCTGATAAACTATGTAGTAATTGAATAGAAATCTGCAAGACTAGTAACTCAAGGGAAGTATATCAGGGAGGAGAGCCGTGACTGCAAGCTCTCTATATGAAAGCTGGGTGAATTCACTTGTGCATGGATTTAGAAATGAAGGTCTGACTTGTCAGATAAAAACGGATGGTACCGCGTGTCAACGCTCCGAGTGGAGTTTTTGGCATGTGGTTTTCTTTTTATCTACGAGAGACTGATGGAGGAATTATGTCAACTATTGAAGAACAATTAAAAGCGCTTCGTGAAGAAACGCTGGCTAGCTTGAAGCAGATTACTGCTGAAAATAAAAAAGAGATGCAAGATTTGCGTGTTTCTGTCCTTGGGAAAAAGGGTTCACTTACTGAAATCCTCAAAGGGATGAAAGATGTCTCTGCTGAGATGCGTCCGATTATCGGGAAACACGTCAATGAAGCTCGTGATGTCTTGACAGCAGCCTTTGAAGAAACAGCTAAACTATTGGAAGAAAAGAAAGTCGCAGCTCAACTGGCTAGCGAGAGTATCGATGTGACACTTCCAGGTCGCCCTGTTGCGACGGGTCACCGCCACGTTTTGACACAAACCAGTGAAGAAATCGAAGATATTTTCATTGGTATGGGTTACCAAGTCGTGGATGGTTTTGAAGTGGAGCAAGACTACTATAACTTTGAACGTATGAACCTTCCGAAAGATCATCCAGCCCGCGATATGCAGGACACATTCTATATCACTGAAGAAATCTTGCTCCGTACTCATACATCTCCTGTGCAGGCGCGTGCTATGGATGCTCATGATTTCTCTAAAGGCCCTTTGAAAATGATCTCACCAGGGCGTGTCTTCCGTCGTGACACAGACGATGCGACCCACAGTCACCAATTCCACCAAATCGAAGGTTTGGTTGTTGGGAAGAACATTTCTATGGCAGACCTTCAAGGAACCCTTCAGTTGATTGTGCAAAAAATGTTTGGCGAAGAGCGTCAAATTCGTTTGCGCCCCTCTTACTTCCCATTCACAGAACCATCTGTTGAGGTGGATGTTTCGTGCTTCAAATGTGGTGGTGAAGGATGTAACGTATGTAAGAAAACTGGTTGGATTGAAATCATGGGTGCTGGTATGGTTCACCCACGTGTTCTCGAAATGAGTGGAATTGATGCAACGGTCTACTCTGGATTTGCCTTTGGTCTTGGACAAGAGCGTGTAGCTATGCTCCGTTACGGAATCAACGATATCCGTGGATTCTACCAAGGAGATGTCCGCTTCTCAGAACAGTTTAAATAAGATTGAAACCTGAAACACAGTCCTAGTCAGCTACTCTTGACGAGAAATGGTGAGGACTGACTCGAAGAAAAAGAAAGGAATTGAAAAGGTCTTACTTGGTGGGACCTTACAATCAGAATTATGCTTGTATCTTATAAATGGTTAAAAGAATTGGTGGACATTGATGTGCCATCACAAGAGTTGGCTGAAAAAATGTCAACCACAGGGATCGAGGTAGAAGGTGTGGAATCACCGGCTACCGGTCTCTCAAAAATTGTCGTCGGTGAGGTCTTGTCTTGCGAAGATGTGCCAGAAACTCACCTTCATGTTTGTCAGGTTAACGTTGGCGAAGAAGAAGCCCGTCAAATTGTTTGTGGTGCACCGAATGTGCGTGCTGGTATCAAAGTCATGGTGGCTCTTCCAGGAGCTCGCATCGCTGACAATTACAAGATCAAAAAAGGGAAAATCCGCGGTCTTGAGTCACTTGGGATGATTTGTTCCCTTGGTGAATTGGGAATTTCTGACTCAGTTGTGCCTAAGGAATTCGCAGATGGAATCCAAATCTTGCCAGAAAAAGCCGTTCCTGGGGGTGAAGTCTTCTCATACCTAGACTTGGATGATGAAATCATCGAACTTTCAATCACACCAAACCGTGCAGATGCCCTTTCTATGCGTGGAGTAGCTCACGAAGTGGCTGCCATCTATGACAAGGCGGTCAACTTTAAAGAATTTACTCTTTCAGAAACTGACCAAACTGCAGCAGATGCTCTTTCTGTGGGCATTGAGACAGACAAGGCGCCTTACTATGCAGCTCGTATCTTGGACAATGTGACTATCGCACCAAGTCCACAATGGTTGCAAAACCTTCTTATGAATGAAGGTATCCGTCCTATTAACAACGTGGTGGACGTGACAAACTACATCCTGCTCTACTTTGGTCAACCAATGCATGCTTTTGACTTGGATACCTTTGAAGGGACTGACATCCGTGTGCGTGAAGCTCGTGCTGGTGAAAAATTAGTGACCTTGGATGGTGAAGAACGTGACTTGGAAACAAATGACCTAGTCATCACTGTCGCAGACAAGCCAGTAGCCCTTGCAGGTGTCATGGGCGGTCAAGCAACAGAAATCTCTGAGAAATCTAGTCGTGTCGTCCTTGAAGCTGCAGTCTTCAACGGAAAATCAATCCGTAAGACTAGTGGTCGCCTCAACCTTCGTTCTGAGTCATCTTCTCGCTTTGAAAAAGGGATCAATGTGGCAACAGTCAATCAAGCCCTTGATGCGGCAGCTAGCATGATTGCAGAGCTTGCAGGTGCGACGGTACGTAAAGGTATCGTTTCAGCAGGTGAGCTTGATACCTCTGATGTGGAAGTTTCTTCAACTCTTGCCGATGTTAACCGTGTCCTCGGAACTGATCTTTCTTATGCTGATGTAGAAGACGTCTTCCGTCGTCTTGGCTTTGGTCTTTCTGGAAATGCAGACAGCTTTACAGTCAGCGTACCACGTCGTCGTTGGGATATCACCATCGAAGCAGACCTCTTTGAAGAAATCGCTCGTATCTATGGTTATGACCGCTTGCCAACCAGCCTTCCAAAAGATGATGGTACAGCTGGTGAATTGACTGCAACCCAAAAACTCCGCCGTCAAGTTCGTACGATCGCTGAAGGAGCAGGTTTGACAGAAATCATCACCTACGCTCTAACAACTCCTGAAAAAGCAGTTGAGTTTACGGCTCAACCAAGTAACCTTACGGAACTTATGTGGCCAATGACAGTGGACCGTTCTGTCCTCCGTCAAAATATGATTTCAGGTATCCTTGATACTGTTGCCTACAATGTGGCTCGTAAGAACAAAAACTTGGCCCTTTATGAAATCGGAAAAGTCTTTGAGCAAACTGGTAATCCAAAAGAAGATCTACCAAACGAAATTAACAGTTTTGCCTTTGCCTTGACAGGCTTGGTTGCTGAAAAAGATTTCCAAACAGCAGCGGTTCCAGTTGATTTCTTCTATGCTAAAGGAATCCTTGAAGCCCTCTTTGCTCGTTTGGGACTAGAAGTGACCTATACAGCTACAGCTGAAATCGCTAGCCTCCACCCAGGTCGTACAGCAGTCATTTCACTCGGTGACCAAGTTCTTGGTTTCCTTGGTCAAGTACACCCAGTCACTGCTAAGGCTTACGATATTCCAGAAACGTATGTAGCTGAGCTCAACCTTTCAGCCATCGAAGTAGCCCTTCAACCTGCTGCTCCATTTGTGGAAATCACGAAATTCCCAGCAGTCAGCCGTGACGTTGCTCTTCTCCTCAAGGCAGAAGTAACTCACCAAGAAGTTGTAGATGCTATCCAAGCTGCCGGCGTGAAACGTTTGACAGATATCAAACTCTTTGATGTTTTCTCAGGCGAAAAATTGGGACTTGGTATGAAGTCAATGGCTTATAGCTTGACTTTCCAAAATCCAGAAGATAGCTTAACGGACGAAGAAGTCGCACGCTATATGGAAAAAATCCAAGCTTCTCTCGAAGAAAAAGTCAATGCAGAAGTGCGTTAAATCATCAATCCATCCTTCGGGGTGGATTTTTGCTTTTCAAATAACAATTCAGGATTAAAAATAGACAGTTGAGGAACAGAGAAGATAAATTGAAGTTTGCTACTGTATAATGTACTCATAGCTCAAAGTATTCCAAGATTTTTTACTAAAATGAGGATGATAAAAATGGACAAAAATTATTGTAAAGGCTATCAAAAAAGAGTATAATGAGTGAAAGAAATTTCGGAGGTGAAAGATGCTAGAAGTAAGAAGTCTAGAGAAAAGTTTTGGACCCAAGCAAGTTTTGTTTGGTATTGACTTTCAAGCACGACCAGGTCGTATTTTGGGACTAGTCGGGAAAAATGGTGCTGGAAAGACAACGATTTTCCACAGTATTTTGAAATTCCTAGAATATCAAGGAGAAATTAGTCTAGATGGTCAGGATATTCGTCAGGAGACCTACGCTCGGATTGGCTATCTGCCTGAAGAACGCAGTCTCATACCTAAATTGACAGTCCTTGAACAAGTTCGTTACTTGGCGACTCTAAAAGGTATGGATGCCAAGGAGATCAAGGAAAAACTCCCTCAATGGATGAAGAGGTTGGAAGTGAAAGGGAAGCTGACTGATAAAATCAAGAGTCTGTCAAAAGGAAATCAGCAGAAGATTCAGCTCATTATTACTCTGATTCATGAACCAGACTTGATTATCTTGGATGAGCCTTTCAGTGGATTGGACCCAGTTAATACAGAATTGCTCAAACAAGTCATTTTTCAAGAAAAAGAACGTGGGGCAACCATTATCTTTTCTGACCATGTCATGACCAACGTCGAGGAGCTTTGTGACGATATTCTCATGATTCGAGATGGTCGTGTAGTCTTGCATGGGCCGGTCCAGGATGTCCGTAATCAATACGGGAAAACGCGTCTCTTTGTTTCAAGTGAGCGAAGCAAGGAAGAATTGGAAAAACTTCCTCATGTTAAACAGGTGAGCTTGACCAAACAAGGCAGTTGGAAATTGATCTTGGAGGATGAGAGCGCTGGAAGGGAACTCTTCCCAATCTTGACTCAGGGGCAATATATTGCAACCTTTGATCAACAAGCGCCAACAATCGATGAAATCTTTAAACTAGAATCAGGGGTGGAAGTATGAGAAATATGTGGGTTGTAATCAAGGAAACCTATCTTCGACATGTCAAATCGTGGAGCTTCTTCTTTATGGTGATTTCACCATTCTTGTTTATCGGTCTCTCTGGAGGAATTGGCTATCTCCAAGGCTCATCAATGGCTCAAAGTGGTAAGATAGCAGTGATTAGCACGGTTCCAGCTGTGACAGAAGGTCTCAAATCTACCAATGGTCTCAATTTTGATTATCAGGATGAAGCCAGTGCCCAAGTTGCTATCAAAGATGAGAAAATCAAGGGTTATCTAACCATTGACCAAGAGGACAGCGTCCTCAAGGCAGTCTATCACGGTGAAACTTCCCTTGAGAGTGCTATTAAGCTAGGAGTAACGAGCAAGTTAAATGAGCTTCAAGATCAACTCAATCGTTCGGCAGCTAATTTGTCGCAAGAGCAGGAAAAACGCTTGGAACAAACAGTTAACTTTACGGAGAAAATTGATGAATCCAAGGAAAATAAAAAAATGATTCAAACAATTGCGGCTACAGCGGTTGGAGCCTTTCTCTATATGATTTTAATTACTTATGCTAGTGTCACTGCTCAGGAAGTGGCTAGTGAGAAAGGGACTAAAATCATGGAGGTGGTCTTCTCTAGCATTCGAGCTAGCCATTATTTCTATGCTCGTATGCTTGCCTTGTTACTCGTGATTTTGACTCATATCGGCATCTATGTCGTGGGTGGTCTCGCTGCAATTCTGCTCTTTAAGGATTTGCCATTATTAGCTCAGTTTGGTATTCTGGACCATTTGGGAGATGCTTTCTCTCTAAATACCTTGCTCTTTATTTTGGTCAGTCTCTTTATGTACGTAGTTTTAGCAGCCTTCCTAGGTTCTATGGTTTCTCGTCCTGAGGATGCAGGAAAAGCCTTGTCACCTTTGATGATTATAATTATGGTAGGCTTTGTGGGAGTTACTGCTTTAGGTTCTGCAGGGGATAATTTGATCTTGAAAATCGGTTCATATATTCCCTTTATTTCGACTTTCTTCATGCCATTTAGAGCTATTAATGGTTATGCAAATGGCCTAGAAGCTTGGATTTCGCTTGCTATTACGATTGCTTTTGCAGTAATTGCAACAGTCTTTATTGGGCGTATGTATGCTAGTCTCGTTCTGCAGACAGATGATTTAGGTCCTTGGAAAACCTTTAAACGTGCCTTATCTTATAAATAGAAGAGCCTCGCGAAAGCGAGGTTTTTGAGAGACAAAAAGAGTG